>NZ_CAWNWY010000018.1:0-95889 GCF_963878365.1 Photorhabdus sp. HUG-39
GAGAGCGTTTCTGGCGGGAAAGTCTGGAGAGGGGGGGATCTTAACATGGTGGCAAGCTCCGTTGAGTGAACGGAACTTAATTAAAACAAAATGCCGGATAAAAAACCAGCACTTTGTCAATAATCTGGGGCACCCTTCGGGTGCCTTCTTTAGCCCATTGAAGATTCATTAACCAACTCCTGGGATTCGTCTCCTGTTGCACTACTTTCGTATACTGTTAAATCAGCGATACGTGACATGACTGTCATTAACATAGCCCAGCCTTTATTTTGGATCTCAAATAAAGGCTTTCCATCTTCAATATTGTAGTTAGATATGAATTCATAGCCCATACGTACATGTTCATCATCTAGAATACTATGAACGTCAAAGTGAGCTTTAGGAGTAGTATCATCCATTACAGGTTTAATATGTTTGTAGAAGAAAGTAGCTGAGGCTTCAACCACCAAATGAACTAAAACAACTTTTTCTAATTCAGTTGCTGTTGTCATTTTATAAGCGAACCATGAGCTTGCTGCTTCAAGAACTGGATCAAATACAGGTTCAAAATCTATACGGTTATTTTTGATATCACGATTATGTCCGAGTTCTTCTTCTAGATGGGACATTGTAAGTTCTTCGAAAGCATCGTTATGTAATGTTGCAGCACGAGTTAACACCATTTTCTGAAAATGGTCAGACCAAACTTGGAAACAATCGAGAAATCTTTTCTTTGCTTGTGTTTTTTTTAATAGTCCACGATTTACTAAGGAGCAGGTGCGCAAATATCCGTCATGGCTATGCAGGGAAAAATCTGCAAAAAAGAAGCCGAATGTACGGGCGCAGTCATGACCTCAACCAGAGACATTTCTTTTGCCCATACGTGGGAGCCCATGTCCGGATACAGAGCTGCAACTACTCGTCGATATCAGAACAACAAAAGCCTTGTAAACTGAGATGCGTTCATACAGGGGAGGATATTAACTCTCAGCTTTCAATAAACCTTTGGGAAGGGGTGTCGTCAGTCAGTGTTTGTAAGTAATCTACACAGGTAAGTTTGCTGATATTATCCCCGTTTGCTAAACGGTATTTTAACCAATTGATAATTTGTTCCACTAATTGTCCCTCTGGATTATCCAGTTTCTCAGCCAATTTACCGTGGTTTTCCCAGCAATTATCACTGATCGCAAATGCTATCCCTTGCAGGGCGTAATCGGAATGGTGCCAGGCATGCAATAAATGACTACCCAGAATAAAGGGTAATTCACTGCCACCTTGGCCGCAATTTTCAGGCCGATAATAAATCTGCGGTTCTGGCATATCGATCATCAGCTCACTCACCGGTGTCAAAAATGCTGACCAATCGCTGACTATCATTGCCGGTAATAACAGACTGAGGATACGCGGGTCCATACTGCGAAAAATCACCGGTTTTTCTTGCAAAATCACCTGCTGGCGTGAACGCCAATGATTAAGCTGCTGTATCCATGACTGATCACTGCGGTAAGCCCAACCCCAACTGTTATCGCTCAGAGTTTGGCTATCAAGCCAATGAGCTATCGTTGACAGACAGCCTGACTTGGGCTGAACCAGCCAGGGACTTTGCGCCAGCATGTGATCCAACGGTGTATTGCTGTATAGCGGGAAAGCCTGCTCTACCCAGTCGTTGCGATAAAAGAGCGCAGCCGGGTTAGGTTCCGCGAGTGAATTGAGCATAAAGAAAACCGATGGTTTGTTAGGGATACTCAGCCACTGTTGCCAATTTATTGACTTGTTCATTTATCCTCCGGATTATCAATAACCCAATTTGTTTCCTGTTGAGCCAGCACAGCACAAAACGGTTTGGTAGGGAATTTAACCCCCGGCAGAGGCGCAACCCCTTCCGGCAGTTGCAGAGACAACCCACGGCCAGTACCGGCAGAACCTTGCCCGACTGATAAATTCGGGGAGGTTAGAATACCGCCGGGGGTTATCCGTATAAAATGACCACCGACTTTTAAAGTAATTTCTGACGCCGCTTCCAACACCATTTTACCGCCGCTTTTCAGGTGTGTTTCCTGACCGCTTTCAGCCACCAACGCATCGCCGGTCTGTAAATGTTGACTGCCTGAGATACGGTGTGAAACATCTCCATCGGTGCTGTATTTCCCCGATCCCCTGATATGTTGATGATCATCCACTGAAATTTCGCTATAGCGGTTATTATCGATCCGCTGTTTATGGTCATGTTTAATATGCCAATAAGCGTCGTGTTGAATATGGGCGGTCAGATCTTTCTGCCCGTGCAGGTAAATCTCTTCCCGGTCTTTCTCATCTTCAAAGCGCAATTCATTAAAACCTTCCCCTTTATGGGTCTGGGTTTTAAATGTCGTGCGGGTCTTTTCAGCGGGTAAATTTAACGGGGGCCGGTTTAAACCGTTGTAGGTGCAACCGGTGACAATCGGACGATCAATATCGCCGTTCAGATAGGAGACAATCACCTCCTGACCGATACGGGGAACCGCCATAAAACCGTAACCGCTGCCATTCCAACCTTGGGCGAACCGTACCCAACAGGAGGCGTTTTCATTGGCTTTATCATAACGATCCCAGTGAAAATGGATGCGGATACACCCCTCTTCATTGACATAAATCTCTTCCCCTTCCGGGCCGACCACGGTTGCCACTTCATCACCGTCCGCCAGCGGTTTGTAGCGATATAGCGCTCGCCAGTCGTTATAACCCGAAATAAAACTGAATTCGTTATGCAGATAAGATCCTGACTCTCCGCTACCTTCTTGCCGTGCCTGCGGACACTTGCCGTGATGACGGATCGCCACGATTTGCCAACGAGTATTCATGGCATCAACCGGGTGTTCGCTGAGGTCAAAGATTTTACCGGGCATCAGTTTAAAACAGTTGCTTTGCCCGCTACCGGCCTGACGTTGATTCTCAACGGCCTGTTGACGGCGCTGAACAAACGGTTTCGCCTCCGCGTCTTTCTGAAAACGGCCATAGCTTTCAAAAAGCTCAAACAGGGTTTTCTGCCCCTCAACACTGGGATCGATATTGGCCCGGTGTGTCAGGCGGTAAGCGGGATTCTGGGGATTATAGTCCTTATAAATGACCCGCATCGGGGTCATGGAGACGCCCAGACACACCTGATTCATCACATTCATTTCGGTGGCCGTCTCTATCTGCGGGTTGTAGACCAGCGGTAAGTTGGCTGTCATCCCTAAATGGCTGTCACTGAAAAACAGCTTGTCGTCTTCAAACCAGAAATTCAGCCCCTCTTCGGAGACTAACCGGGCAAAAAAGGCATAATCGGACTCCCGTTTTTGCGTCACATACTCCCGTGTGTAATGAAACTCATCCAATTGGCAATCGAACAGGATGCAATGTTTTTTCAGCAAATTCGTGAGAATTTCCGGCACGCTTTGCCGATGATAAATCCGGCTGTCCTGATTCAAGTTCATCCGCCAGAGAGCGGGCTGGACGGTGAGGTAATAAATGGTGCGGTGAGCATGAGAGTCACCTAATACCGCCTGTGTGATAATGCCGCTAACCTGACGTTGCTCAATATCGTTGAAAACCACCCGGAATTTCACAGACTGTAATAACAGTGATTCCAGATCAATATCGGCCCGCTTACTGACCAGCGTTAAAGATAGGGTAAATAACTCGGATAACTCCTCTTCTAGAGAAAATTCAGCTACCGCAAACGTTTTCTCCGGCAAATCGATAATATGACAAAGAAAGTGTAATCCATCGTTCATATGGACTCCTTATTTCTGATGTTGGTGTTTAAGAAATGGGTGATTAAAATCACTGATAAGATCGATAAGTATTGTTTAATATTTTTCATGGTAAGCTTTCCTCAATTCCTACAGCGTTATCTATATAGCGTGTTAGGGCTAGATTGCTTTTGAAATTGTAATTTGCTTATTTTATGTATCGGAAGTTGACTTGTTGAGTATCGGTTTTAATACTCCCGTCAGGATATTCAACCCATTCCTTTTTTTTAGTCACCGTGATCTTGGGTATTTTGGTTTCATCTAGTTTAGGCTTAAAGATAATTTTCCATTCAGCTCCCGGAGTTAATTTTAATTGGAAGAAACGCGTACCTACTTCACCTCGTAAAAATAAGCGTTTCGGAAACCCTTCAACTATTTTCAGAATAGGGTAAATAACTGGTCTAAAATCTAGGGTATTCAATACCGCAGTTTCGCTGAGATTTGTTTGGGTTGCATCGTTGATAAAAGCGGTTAAACCTGTTCCATTGCCTCCCTTATTAACAACATCTTTCATCAGATGGCTGACGTCAGTATAGCGCACAGACACAAAAGCTCGATCAATCTTCCATTTACACCGGCCGCCGCCATTAAAAGGTAATTTCGTCTGAAAATAACCGGTTTGTGGATCGGCCTTTACTTTCAGACGAAGCCCATTATAGGTTGGCACCTTATAAGGTGACATGTCAGCATGTAGCTGATATTCAAGGCAGTCTTTTGATATATACACAGCGGACACATATGGTTCGGTATATTTTGGTACTACCCCTTCTACTGTGATCCACTGATTCTCTTTGGGCGGAGAAAGCGGCTCATTAGGGTTAGCACAGCTCGATATTAAAATTACTGATAAGATCGATAAGTATTTTTTAATATTTATCATGGTAACTGTTCCTCAATTCCTACAGCGTTATCTATATAGCGTGTTAAGGCTAAAGGTCCTTTTTGATCCTGTTGAGTGCAAATCAATGCTTGCTTTAAGTGATGGTCCATCTGTAAAAATAATGCATCGCGTTGCCGAATATCAGCAACAATATCGGTCCTTTCATTTGACGTTTTTTCAAATAATTGTTCCTGATCCTGGAAAAAATGGTATTTACCCGGCGCAATTAGCTCTGCCAGTCGTGCACCAATGTAACGGGCGTATTTCAATGAACTGTGATCAGGGAAACCCAAGGCATCCTTTTCGGTCGGATTCTCATTCAACGGAAACCATTTGGCTTTATTTGCATCGCTTATCTGTTTAAAAAATCCTTTTTGAATCTCACCTGCATTCTTTAGATTATGTGCTGTTTCATGGCTTAATGACGGAATTAAATATAATTTTGTTTGGGTGGGTAAGGTAGTTCTGAGTCGTATATGGTTGCTTGGATTACGCTCTTCTAACCATTCAATAACCAGATTGATTTTACAAAAGTGCACTATTTTTCCGTGGTGTAAGAAAATTTCACCGCTTTTGGTAACATCTAGCAACTCAATAGGGCTGAATAGATAGCCGAGTGGTCCCCAACAATCATATAGCCAGTTATCCAGATTTTTTTCCGGTGGTAAGGAAGGGATCGGATCATCTTCATTCACATGGCGGTAATGGGTGATATCTGCCAGTTCTCGTACTGCACTGATTGTTAACACCCGTGGCATTCCGTAGCTGTAAAAACACGGATCATGTTCTTTTAGTTGCGCGCAATGTAGTAATGCCAGTGCTCCTCCTAAGCTATGACCGCAAACAAATAACCTTTTGCTGTTAGCCAATTCACTGATATCGGTGAATACTTCTTGAGTTGTATCACTGGGAACTCTCAGCTTTGCAACCAGACTGAACGCCTCCCAGAACCCTTTATGTACTTTGCCGCTGTGAATAAACCCGTTGCACAATGCTTTTTCATCGCAACTTAATCCCAAAGGCTGGTACGTAGCATCTGTAAGGACATCCTCTGTGCTGGCTGTACCCCGCCAACTGACAATCACATCATTTTTACTGGCTGCATAGAACAACTGGGTATTACCTTGCCTATTATCTCCTGTTTTAGAATTAACAAATTCTATCCGGGTATAACGTTCACTAAACGGCACATCGTAAACTACAGGTGTTGCCGATAAGGTCTCCAATTTATAGGGCAATTTTGAAACGTCCACCATTTGCCGGTTAAAGAAATGTTTCACAGAGCCTACTACATTGACATCCCCATCGGCATAGGCCAGCACACTCATCAAACACTGGTTATAAGCATTCACAATGGAATACTCTTTCTGATGATGTAACAGTAAAACCCAAGCTCGAAATGGACACACTTCCAGAACATATCGTCGATTCACCGGATGAACCTGATAGCCTTTTGGCTCCGGGTCCGGGAAATGATAGGGAGGTGGAATTTTTTTGGGATCATTCCAATCATCTAGCACCGGCAACCCATCACTAATCTGCCCGATAGTCACATAGCGATATTGATAGCCTTCGGCTTCTGCTTTTGGTTTCACCACCGAAGCCTCTTCACCGCGTTTTTCCCGCAACGGGCGCTGTTCCATCTCATCGGCCAGCGGTTGGGCGCCGATATACAGAGTTACCGGATGGGAAGGCATATCTTCTTCCCTTAGCAATCCATTGCCATCGGTAACCCCTTTACGTCCCAGCAGAGGATTTCCACGGATTTTCAAACGATAAGGCATATTGACCAAGGGTTTTCCCTGTTCATCCACCAACTGAAATTCTATCCAGTTTTTCAGCATGTTTTTACAGTCAAGACAATCGAGTGGGCTTAATTTGCTCATTGATACTATTTCCTTACAATTAACGTTACAGATAGGCTCGCAGCCCGAACATCATGTGTTGAAAATTCCACAGGATTTCTCCCGTCTGACCATCCATAACTTTCATCATCACAAAAGTCCTCATGCTGATGAAAAGCGTCATCAGGCGTGACACCACCAGACTGAACTGATGCATCTCCCCCTGATTGGCATAACAATCCGGGTTCAATGTCAGAACGAGTTGATGGCCCCGCACTGGAACCCCTTTGTCGAGGCGATCTATTGGGATGTTATCCAGCCGAACGATACCGTCGATATGTTCCTGGATACGTTTGCTTAATGACTGATCGGAGGAGAAATCGAATAGCTTGATAAGGTCTTTTAACGAGTGGGTTTGAAAAGCCATCCAGGGTGATACGGAAAGGAAAGAGATGATTGACCAGGCCGATCTACTTATTTGATCCTCCGCCATTGTTGAGTGGCAAGCAGAAGAAACTGGGGTGATATTGCTTACTTTCAGCACTGAGGCATATTCTCCCGGTAGATTAATCTCCCCGATACCTAGGTTGGAGGCCCGTGTTTGATAACCGGTAAATTGACAAAAAATGGATTGTGGCGGCAGGTTATCCGCGGGTTTACCATGACAGTCAAAGAAGTGCAGATGTTGCAGGGTACGCTGCGACATATCGCGTTCGGTCCTAAGCTGATAATAATAAAGAAACTCAGCATCCGGCAGAAAACGAGCGGTTTGGGAGAATTGCTCAATCGGCAGATAGCGGTATGGTTGCCCGCGCTCCTGCTTTGGTTCAGTAGAGGTGCAAACGTGGTTCAGCTTGAACAGTTGTTTAGTCGAATCCAATGGGATTTGATAATGGTTGGCTTCACTGTTTACCGAGATCTTCTCACTCATCGGCTCCAGATGTCTTACCGGCACGCAGTCCAACAGAAAGGTTTGGGAAATATCGTTTAGCATCAGATGACCATCAAACCGAAAAATCAGCTCGAATGTCCGGTCTGCGTTCAACTCCACCAATCGACGATCTTTCTTGATATCAATTGTCACAAAATCATGTACATGGGGCAGGTAATAGTACTCAGTCATCAGTTGCAAGATAGAGTATGGCGTGGTTTTCATCGCCGGCAGGATGGCAACCTGCCGTGCGGTTCCCCACAATGCCGGGACTGGGTAACTGTCATCAAGCCTGATGGTTTTGTCCTGTGTTCGCAAAAAGACATCACACAGATTAAAGTCAAGCCATAAGGCTAATTCAGCGGCTTGCAGACGATCGCTGCCCAGAAAGAAATCTAGCGGTTGGCTGCGCCACTCTGAGGTATTCTCCGAACATTGCAGTGTTAGCGTTATCTCACTGTACTCTGGGGTTGCGTTCAGTTGCCGGTCAATCACCGCCAGTGGTTCGATATGCAGAGGGCAGCAGGTTTCAAAACTGACTTCCTCTTCTCCTTCACCGGCAAAAACCGGCGCTCCTTCGGGTAGCGTCATCGCGCTCAGGTGATGTTTCCCTGTGGGTGAAAATTGAACTATGCTCGTGGGCGGGACCGGGCACATGGCATATGGCCAAATATGAGCCAGCATCCCTGATGTGAGTTCGGGAAACTCATCCTCAATTTTTTCGCGAATACGGGAGGCTGACAGCGCAAAGCCCTGCATCACTCGCTCAATATCCGGATCACCGGCACCTTCAGATAAAAAATCTGCCAGGTGCGGATTTTCTTTTGCGGCTTCCTGCGCCAATTGCCGTATATATTGCAATTCTTGTAGGAATAGAGACTCTTTTTTATTCATAATACACTGTCCTATAAGGTTTTTATCTGGAAAGACGTTTGTGAGGCGATTAGTGTGGCCCCACAGGGGTTTCATATTTTGCCCAGAGTTGAAATAATCAATTCTTTTGCCAAAGAAATAACATAGTAAAAATCCCATCATCACCGATAAAAACAGCGCTTATCGCATGAATAATGGCGAGTTGAATGATAGGAAGACAGAAATCAATCCTGATCAGTTAATCCCCAGGAATAAGGGGAACAGGGGGTAATTTTTTTAAATATAGTCCATTTGATGGAGGTTAATTAATAATTAAACATTCATCATATAGCAAGAATTTTTTTCAAATTTACAAAAATATAAATTTGTAAGAAAGTGTTATAAACTCGATATGGAGTCAAAGAGATATCAAGCCATCTCGAATTTGCTAATTAAAAAATATTTTTATTACAATCTGTTATGATGATTAATGGCATTATCTATTTAGTCGTTGTTTTAATAACTTTGTTAATGCCACCGGAAAGGAGTGGTGAAAGAAGAGAATCTTATATGCATGCTTCGTCTTTGCATGCGGTTTGTATTTCCTATTGATTGATAAGAATGGTCGGCAATAGTAATACCTGATGTGATAGTTGCTGTATTTAATATCAGATGAGTGATGATGATGGTATTAAATACCAGTGCAGCTTGATAGGGCTAATCTGAAAATACCGCAGAAACTGCACTTGATACTGAGTTAAGTATCATTTAATTCCATGGGAAAAATTAATTCAAATTAAGTCACGGTGTTTGTCATAGTGACTCATCTGAAACTTTTCCCAATGATGATAGATTTGTCCCTTTGTTAAATTCACTCCCAATCCCACAAGAGATGGTAGCGATCTCGTGACCAGCGATAATAGAGCGCCAGGAAAGCATTAATATTGTTAATGGGAAATTGCTCGAAGTCGAAATGTTCATCTTCATCCAAATCAAGTAATTCGCTTATCCATAGCCGCGTTTCTGCATATTCCTCATGGTCAGGATAATTCAGTATTGTGATTAAATCTTCATAACCATCAATCCCGCCGGTATCTTCAAAGGGACAGGCGCGAGCGCCATCCAGACAATAAAAAGGAAGCGGAAGATCATTTGCCGGATAATCACTGTTTTCTAAAGTAATTTCGTGTTCCCATTCATCGCCAAAATCATAGAGATAGGTAAAAGATCGCCCTTTTTGTTTAATCAGATCAGCCAGACGGTATAAATCTTCTTCCTTGCCATCAGATGGGTTTTCTGGCATTTCTGTCAGTCGCAATTTACCAATACGAAATTCATGTAGATGACTATCCTGCCATCCCATAACGATCTGTATCACATCATGCAGCCGGTCAAATGAAATAGAGGCGGGAACGACAAATTGCCGCCAAATAGCGGGTTTTGAGTCTGTAAGTGTTATTTTTAATTGATAGAATTTTTCATTCATCACTAATCTCCTAATGGTTTTGAGATGATTCTTTCCATGTGTGCCATCTATTGTCAATATTTTATTGAATTTTCCTGGCTGGATTTACTGGAATGCCAGCATGCTTAGCTTTGTATGAAAAATTTGGATCATGTCATCAATTTCAGCGGCTAATGTTTCTTTAAGATATACAGTGCTTAAGGTGGATATTTTGACTATTTTTCAGTTAGTTATTGGTTTCTTCGGATATATACCCAATGGATTTCAAGATGCATCGCGACGGCAAGGGAGCGAATCCCCGGGAGCATAGATAACTATGTGACCGGGGTGAGTGAGTGCAGCCAACAAAGAGGCAACTTGAAAGATAACGGGTATATGCCTTCGTGCATAAGTGACTTATTAAGTATAGTTTAAAATCACGAGCAGGATCGATATATTCAGAAGTTTTGCTATTAACAAAAAAAACGCATATTATTTACATACCGTTAATCAAATATAGAAGATTAATAACTGTCCTGGCTCAGGAAATCCTTAACTAAATTACAGATAAATGAGTAAGGTGTTTTTTTATGCGTTAGTTTAATAGCTCAGTGTAGCAATCTGAATGGTGCTGCTTGACGTTGTATCATGGATAGTCGTTGATTAATTACGGATTTTCTTATTGTAAAACCACTCCTATTAATAAGAAAACATTATCAATTTTTGGTGTTTTATTGCATATACCCTATGAATTTCAAGATGAATCGCGACGGCAAGGGAGTGAATCCCTGGGAGCATAGATAACGATGTGACCGGGGTGAGCGAGCGCGGCCAACAAAGAGGCAACTTGAAAGATGACGGGTATATACCCTATGGATTTCAAGATGCATCGCGACGGCAAAGGAGCGAATCCCCGGGAGCATAGATAACTATGTGGCCGGGGTGAGTGAGTGCAGCCAACAAAGAGGCAACTTGAAAGATAACGGGTATAGATTGAAGGAAACGAGTAAGTATGCTGTTGAGTAAAAAAATCCAAGAAAATTTCACTTTGATATGCTTATTTGGTTTTATTTCATTGGCCCATTTAAGCCTTGGATATCAGCTAAAGTTTATATATGTATTTAGTGCTTTTTCAATTCTGATATTATTGTTTAATTTTAACAAATATATATATTATATTTTTGTATTCATGATTGGATTGGTAGGCGTGATCTATTCTCCTGTAGGATTAAATTATGGTTATCCCGATATCAATTCAGTGGGATCTTTAATTTATACGAATAAAAATGAAGCGTTTGAATTTATCAGTGGGCTGCCTATTTTTACCTATTTAGTGGTGTCAGCTATTATTATATTAATGATTTTATCTTTTAAGGTAAAAGTGACGCTAAAGAGAAAGAGTACAATATTTTTATCACTGTTTTTTGTATTATCAGCTTTCTGGTCACCGGTAAAAGGATATATAAATTCCGGTTTCAATCCTGATTTTAATCTATTGGCATCAGGATTACCCGAAGTTAGATTTTTTAGTGATGTCGTTGAGAGCTATGAAGAAGTTAATTCAGAAAGAATTAGGTTTGCTGAAATAATAAAACAGAAAGACTCTTGGCATCCGGTGGTAAAAGAGGATAAATATGAAACCTATATCATGGTCATTGGTGAAAGTGTTCGAAAAGACTTTATGAATGCGTATGGTTTTCCTTATAACAATACGCCGTGGCTGGACAAAGCGAATGGCAAGATATTTACAAATTACATCTCATCAGCGGCATCGACTCAATTATCTTTGACTAACTCACTGGCTCTGAAAGGTGAGAATGCGATCAATTTGAATGATAGTGTCATAACCTTGGCGAAAAAAGCCGGGTTTTATACTTATTGGATATCTAATCAGGGGATGAAGAGTGCTTTTGATTCTCCAGTCGCGTTGATTGGACAACAGGCAGATAGCGTCCATTTCCTGAAAAGTGGCAGTTCTGATGACCGGCGTTATTTGCCTGATGATAAATTGATGCCTTATATTAAAGAAGCATTGATACCAGAAAAGAAGAAGAAACTGATTGTTATTCACCTGATGGGATATCACCCCCAGGCGTGCGTCAGAACGAATGGAAAATATGATCTGTTCTTACAATCAGAAGAAATTTCTTGTTATGTCAAGAGCATATCTAATACAGATAAATTGCTTTCTGAAATTGCATCTGAGGCTAATCATCATCATTTAAGATGGACGATGCTTTATTTTTCGGATCATGGTCTTTCTTATGTTGATAAAGGAACCGATCAAGAAAACCTGACACATGATGATGAAAATAAACAGAGTTTTCAGGTGCCGTTTTTTATTACCGGCAGTGATTACTCTTATCGTGAAGAGATAACGGCACAAAGAAGTGGACTGCATTTTCTGACTCTATTTTCTGAGTGGCTTGGAATAAGAGAAAAGAGTATTCCCGATGATTGTAATATGATGTCTAATAGTCAATGTGGTGGGCAAAATAAGATTGTTACCTTTAAAAATGAAGTTAAAGATTATGATGAATTAAATGAAGATCTTCCCGATACACAATTTTTGTCGAAGAATATCAATTGATAATTTATGTTAATTAATCATTGAGTAAAATTAAATGACACAAGGGATTTCTTCTAAAGAAGAGATCCCTTTTATACCCTACGGATTTCAAGATGGATCGCGACGGTAAGGGAGTGAATCCCCGGGAGCATAGGTAACTATGTGACCGGGGTGAGCGAGTACAGCCAACAAAGAGGCAACTTGAAAGATGACGGGTATAAACCATGAAATATTAAAAGTCAGCAGGCTATCACTGGAAAACAGGGTATAATTTCCAGTGATTTTATTTTCTTCATTCCTGAGAAATTATCCATTCATGTAATAATGGAATTTATTATTAAAACTCTCATTAAATACACGTTTTTATTTAATTGTTTTATCTGTTAATTTCCGGAAAAATTATTTTAAAAGTAATTATAAGAAATAATGGGTAGATCTTATCATGTGAATAACCATGTTATCGGATAAAAACCCTCATCAGTATATGGATAAGGATTTTTATAATCGAATGATTGGATGATTTTTTTGTTCCCGAGAGAAATAGTTTCTCATACTACATGTCTTACATAGAAAAGAGATATTGAAATTAATCGAGTCCTTTTGCAGGAGTCTCCCATATTTTGAAAAATCGCTTTACATTGCTTGCGGTGTAAATAACGGTATGGGATATATTGCGATGGCCGAGATAATCTTGAATAAGGCGTGTATCTCTTCCTAAATCAGCGAGAGCATAACCACAGGAATGTCTTAACATATGTGGATGAGGTGAAATATTGACTAATGCTTGTTTGCCATAACGCTTTAATAAACCATAAACTTGTTGGCGTGAAATAGCACCTGATTTTTGTGATAAAAAGACCCACTCTGTATCTGATTCTCTCCAACTCTTTCTAATATTAAACCATTGATTTAAAGCTTTAATTTCTTCTGGTATTAGTGGGTGTGTTGTTGATAATCCCCCTTTTAATCGTCTGACATGAATAATTTCTGAGTTAAGATCAAGATCGGATAACGTTAGATTGCATAACTCGCTCACTCTAAATCCATGAATGAAGCACATTAGTAGCATGCAATAATCTCGCTCGGCATGATATCCTTGACGTGCTTTTTCTAAAATCGCATTAATTTCATATCTGGTTAAAAACTTACGTTTCTTCATGAAAATAATTCCTGTGGAATTGGGGCGGATAGTTATAGGTAGAGAAATAATATTAATCTACCGGAATATATCAATTAATAGAACTTTTATAAAATTATTAGCTGATAACGCTATTTATTTTGGCAAAAATCTATAAATACCGTTTTTAGATAGTTATAAATAGCCATTTTTTAATAGAAAATATCAGCTTGTAAGCTTTGCAATTATATATTTGAAAATTATTTAACAATAAAAAGAAACTAAACAGAATGCACCAAACTGTAAATATGTTCCTATAAAACGACTGATTAAGTCAAATTTTGTGTAATTCCAAATTGCTAATCTTTAACTATTTATAATATATGGATTTTTTTCATTATTTTTTACTATTTTTCATACTTTACCATCAAATTATTGTAAAAAATTAGTGGGTTCATCTGAATTCAATCAAATATTAATTCATCAATTAGATTATAAGTTCAAATTAATGTCTTTTTTAGAGTATTAACTCCGAAATATTGTGCATTATTGGTTTTTTTGACTGAAAAAAACAGTTTGGTGCATTTTGTTTGGTTTAGAAAATATTAATCCGAGATTTTTAAACTATTTTGCGCTGAATATCAGGTGCATGGCGCTGGAGTCCTGCACGGTTATTTTTTATGGTTATGGGTATTTTATCCTTAAATTCAAGGAATTAGTTCACATGAGATTGAATAAATTGGTTATGGCCCTGGGGTTAGGTGTGGCTTTGGCTGCGGGTTCGGTAAATGCAGCGAATCCTAGCCAAGGTCACGGAACGGTGACTTTTACCGGGTCTATTACTGATGCACCTTGTTCTATCACCCCGGAAACGGTTGATCAGGTAGTGCCGTTGGGCTCTATTTCTAGCGCATCTTTGAAAAACGGTGGCCGTTCTTCTTCCACGCCATTCAAAATTTCTTTAGATAACTGTACGACTGAAACGATAAGTACAGTCACCACGACGTTTGTTGGCGCCAAATCTAGCATCGTCGGCGGTGATGGTTTGCTAGGTATCGAAGGAGTTGCTAAAGGCGCGGGTATTGCGCTCACTGATGCGGGCGGTAACAAAATCAAACTAGGTACCCCCTCACCGGCTGTAGCTCTGCATGATGGTAATAATGATCTGCATTTTGCTGCCTATCTTCAGGGTGATACTTCACCTGATGCCGTTGTTCCGGGTAATTTCACCGGCATTGCCAACTTCCAGCTGACTTACCAATAAGTCTTTTCATGCACGGAAACGCTTATAAGGAGGCGGGCGTTTCCTAATCAAAAGTTTTGAATAAGTTTAGCTGGAGAGAAGTCATGAGCCGATATTCTGCCGTTGTTGTAGTGCCCTGCCTGTTAATGTTTTCCTGTGTTATTGAAGCTGAAACGGCTGCTCCACAAGGAACGCAAGGATATGGTCGCGTTAGCATGCAAGGCACCATCATTGATACGGCCTGTGCGATTGATGCAGGTAGCCGTGACCAGACGATTGAGTTAGCCACGATCCCGGTAAGCCGGATGATACATGATGAACGGGGAGCCGTGCGCCCCTTTTCCATCCGTTTGATTAACTGTGTACTGACTTCTGCCGCCTTGGGTAAACCCGATTGGCGCCACTTTCAGGTGATGTTTGATGGCGTGCGGGATGGGAACAATTTCCGGTTATCTGGTGTGGCTCAAGGAGTGGCATTACAAATTACAGACATATACGGCAATCAGGCGTATCCGGGAACTCCACTACCGGTGGGGGACTTACAGGCAGAGCAGATGAAGCTTAATTACGTGATGCGATTGGTGGGTAATCGCCAGTTATTGCAAGCGGGGCAGTATCGAACCACGGTTCGGTTCAGGCTGGATTATCACTAATCATCGATCTGGGAATGTTATGGCTTTGTTTTTGGGTTTGACCACTGAATATGACAGGGTGGTCTCGGTTCGGTGTGTCCTGAAACCTCTTATTGTTTCGGTACTGCTTGCGTTAATGGGGACTCATGCGGTGTATGCGGAAGAGGAAATTGAATTTAATACGGATGTATTGGATGTTCAGGATCGTTCTCGGATTAATTTAAAAGAGTTTTCCCGTGCGGGTTATATCATGCCGGGGAATTATCAGATGGCGGTGCGTCTGAATAAAAGCGAACTGCCGGAGATGCCGGTGACTTTTATGGTACCACCGGATGATCCGAAGGGGAGTGTGGCGTGTTTGCCGCCTGAGCTGGTGAAGCAGTTGGGGCTGCGGGCGGAATGGGAATCAAAGATTACCTGGTGGAACAATAACCAGTGTCTGGAGACTAAAACGCTGCCTGGCATGACAGTGCGCGGTGATTTGAGCAGTGACACGTTATACCTGAGTGTGCCTCAAGCCTATCTTGAATATAACTCACCAGACTGGGACCCGCCGTCACGTTGGGATGAGGGGATTTTCGGAATGATGTTTGATTATAACGTCAATGCTCAGATCTCTAAGCCGGCGAAGGGAAGTGAAAATCAGAATGTCAGTGCTAATGGTACGACTGGGATAAATTTGGGGGCGTGGCGCCTGCGGGCAGACTGGCAATCACAGTATAACCATGTCACGGGGCGGGCAGGGAGCACAGAGAAAAACTGGGATTGGAGCCGTTATTACTTGTACCGGGCAATCCCACATTGGCAGGCTAAGCTAACGTTGGGTGAGGATTACCTTAATTCAGATATCTTTGACAGCTTCCGTTTTACCGGTTTGAGTCTGGTGACGGATGACAATATGTTGCCTCCGAACCTGCGAGGCTATGCGCCAGAGGTGACGGGGGTAGCGAAAACCAATGCCAGAGTGACTATTCGTCAGCAGGGGCGGGTGTTGTATGAAACCCAAGTTGCGCCAGGTCCATTTCGTATTCAGGACATCAATGATGCAGTGAGCGGCAAACTGGATGTGCGGGTAGAGGAGCAGGATGGCGGTTTACAGGAATTTCAGATCGATACTGCGAATATTCCCTATTTAACTCGTCCGGGCCGGGTTCAGTACAAACTGGCGGCGGGTAAGCCGACTAACTGGAAACATCACAGTGAGGGATCGGGCTTTGGTATTGGTGAGTTTTCCTGGGGAATAAACAATGGTTGGTCGCTGTACGGTGGGATATTGGGGGCCGGGAATTATAACGCGTTGTCATTGGGGGTTGGGCGTGATCTGATGGTCTTTGGCGCTCTTTCCTTTGATGTCACTGAATCCCGCGCCGATTTACCGGCTGAGGACCAAACGTTGATTGGTGGCTCTTATCGTCTCAGTTATTCCAAGCGTTTTGAGGAGTATGACAGTCAGGTGACTTTTGCCGGTTACCGTTTCTCGGAACGTGACTTTATGAGCATGAGTCAGTATCTGGATCGCCGTTATCACGATGGTGATGCGGAGAGTAATAAAGAACTTTACACCATTATGCTCAATAAGCAGTTTACGCATATTGGTACCAGTATCTACTTAAATTATAGCCACCAGACTTATTGGAACCGTTCGAATAACGATCGCTATAACTTATCGATATCACGTTATTTTGATATTGGAAGTTATAAGAATATTAACCTGAATCTGTCTGCTTACCGTAATAAATATGAAGGTAAAAATGACGACGGGATGTATATGACGTTATCCCTGCCGTGGGGTAATTCAGGAACTGTCAGTTATAACGCCATGGTCAACCGGGAAGGTAACTCCCACACGGTAGGTTATTACGACCGGATTAATGAAAACAGTAACTATCGTTTAGCGGTTGGCACCAGTATTGATGGCAAGGCTGCGGCTAACGGTTATTTAACCCATTACGGCGATCGTACTCAACTGACGACCAGTGCAAGTTATCAGGATGGGCGTTATACCACGGCGGCGCTTTCTATTCAGGGAGGGATGACCATGACGCCGAAAGGCGCGGCACTGCATCGCATTAATATGCCGGGTACCACCCGTTTGATGGTAGATACCGATGGTGTCGGTGGCGTACCGGTGAAAGGCTTCGGCGCGATTACTCATACCAATATGTTCGGTAAGGCGGTGATCTCTGATGTGAACAACTATTACCGCAACAGTGCGAGTATTGATTTGAACAAACTGCCGGACAATGTGGAGGCAATCCGGTCGGTACAACAAGCGACACTGACGGAAGGGGCGATTGGTTATCGTAAATTCCAAGTGATATCCGGTGAAAAAGCGATGGGTATGATCCGCTTGCCGGATGGTAGCACGCCGCCGTTTGGGGCGACGGTACTGAATAAGGATCAACGGGAGATCGGTATTGTCAGTGATGGTGGGAACACCTACTTGAGTGGGATAAATCCGGGAGAGAAACTGGATGTGCGTTGGGATGGGGAATGGCAATGTGTGATTGAGCTGCCACATCAATTACCAAAAGTAGAAGAGATGGCTTCGTTATTACTGCTCTGCCAGTTAGCCGACGGCAATAAACAGCCATAACTTTCATTGACTGGCAGAGTAAAAACCTTGTTGCTGTCACCGAAGTGTATCGCGGTGACCTGTAATGATTATTCTAAGAATGAGTAATTGAGAGCATGAAATTGAAGAAGACAATCAATGTAGTCACGATCGCTATCCTAAGTCTGTCGGTGATCAGTGAGGTAATGGCGGCGATTGCGCTGGATCGTACCCGGATCGTGTTTAACGGTGAGGACAAATCCACCAGTATGGATATCAGCAACCAGAACAAAGAGTTGCCGTATCTGGCTCAGGGCTGGATAGAAGATGAACAGGGTAACAAAATCAATGGTCCGTTAGTGGTGACGCCACCGGTGCAGAGGGTGGAGCCGGGCGCTAAGAGCCAGGTGAAAATACAGTCACTGCCAACAATCGCGCAGTTACCACAGGATCGGGAAAGCGTGTTCTATTTTAATCTGCGTGAAATTCCGCCACGCAGCAAGAAACCGAATACCTTGCAGATTGCGCTACAAACCCGGATCAAGCTGTTCTATCGTCCGAAAGCCATTGTTGCCAGCCGTACCGATTTGGATAATCCGTGGCAAGAGAAGATGACTTTGACGCGTCGTGGGGACCGATATCAGGTGAACAACCCGACACCCTATTACATCACCGTGGTGGATGCAGCAAGCCAGCTTAAAGGTAAAACGGTGGCGGACTTTAAGCCATTTATGATAGCGCCCAAAAGTAATGCGGTGCTGAGTGGTAGTGCAGGGGCATTAGGGAGTGCGCCAGTACTGACGTATATCAATGATTATGGCGGCCGGCCGCAATTGACCTTTAGTTGTGCCGGCAACCATTGTCAGGTGAATTATGACTAATTCTCTGTGTTTTCTTTCTCTGTGTTCTCTGCGAATAAAAAGACAGTATCGCAGGCAGAAAAAATGGAGCGTATTACTGTTTGGCTGTTTGCTGAGTGTAAATGCTCAGGCTGATTTGCTGACAAAAAGGGGAAATATAGCAGCAGGACCTGTCAGTAATTTTGCGGGTAAAACACCGGTCAATATTTACGGCGTGGTTATCGCACCTCCACCTTGTGTGATTAATAATGGTAATACTATTGATGTAGATTTTGGCGACGTGATGATTACCCGGATTGATGGGATTAATTATATGCAACCCGTCAAATACACCGTGAAATGTGAAAAAATGCCGGCTAATGCAATGAAAATGATGATATCGGGTAACACTGCCAGTTTTGATCCAGCGGTGTTGCAAACCAATCACACTGGGCTTGGTATTGCTGTCATTCATAACGGACGAAAATTGCCCGTCAATGACTGGATGAAATTCAACTATCCTGATTTTCCTGAGTTACATGCGGTGCCGGTAAAAGATATGGCTACGGTATTGCAAGGCGGCGACTTTGGCGCGGGTGCGACCATGATGGTTGAATACCAGTGAACGGGAGACATGCAATGAACTATTTGATCTATCGTGTTTTCTGGGGTGCGTGCTTGGGATTAATCAGTGTGCTGCCGGGACGGGCAGCCGATAATATGTGGTTTCACGGCACGCTGCTTGAAGCGCCCTCTTGCGTGATTAATGACGATAATATGATTGATGTCTATTTTGGTCACAATGTTGGCATCTATCAGGTGAACGGGGTGAATTATACTAAGCCCGTGAATTATCAGTTGGTATGTGCGCCTAATATCTCAGGTTGGAGTTTAGGATTGACGGTGATTGGCTCACCAACCTCATTTGATGCCGCCGCGTTGCAAACCAATATTACTGATTTAGGCATTCGTCTGACGTTGGATGGTAAAGCATTCACCCTTAATGAGCGTATTCCGGTGACATCACAGAAACAGCCGGTGATACAAGCGGTGCCGGTGAAAAAACCAGGAAGTACGTTGCCGGAAGGGGCATTTGAAGTGACGGCGACATTGCTGGCGGAATACCAGTGAAAGGAAACTTAATGAAGTATTTAAAATTATTCGTGTTGCGTGTTGGTTTTATGGTTATTGCTGCCACGGTTTATGGTCATCAAGGGGTACAGGCTGCGGATAATATGCGTTTTCACGGTGCATTGGTTAAAGAACCTTGCACGATTAATCCGGGTGATGAAGATATCCAGCTCGATTTTGCAACAATGTCTGAAAAATATTTGTATCTGCATGGTAGGACCCATAGCGAACCTTTTCTGCTCAGATTATCTGGTTGCGATATGAGTGTGGGCAAATCGATTAAACTGACATTCAGTGGCATGGAAAATACGCAATTGCCGGGCTTATTAGCGTTAAGTGCTGGGAGCCAAGCCGCTGGGATTGCCATTGGTATAGAAACGGCAGAAGGCAAACGGTTGTCGTTGAATAAAGAGGGAGATGCCTATCCGTTAAAAGAGGGTGAAAACTTGATTGCACTGCAAGCATATGTGCAGGCAGAACCCACTGCGCTAGCTAACCAGACGATTAAGCGAGGCGCATTTCATGCGATTGCGACATTTAATCTGAATTATGACTAACTTGCACGGTTTTATTAGGTACTTAAATGAAAAAGTTATTTTCTGTTTGCCTGGTACTTTTATTGCTGTTTTCATCAAGTGCGGCTGCATCGATATTTTCATATATCACTAAATCCGAGGGCATTCCCACAAATGCCTATTATACTTTTGTCATTGAACGTTGGGACCCAGAAAACGATTTTACGCCAAATCCTTGTTATGGTTATTCTGCGTGTTGGATATCGGTTAACCATCGCCATTTTGCTGATGGATATTCAGGGCAGCCCTATAGGCTATTCAATACTCGCGTAGAAAGATTCAAGACAATGAAACAAGTGCAGGCGGAGATATTGAAATATACCAGTTTTCCGATTACCGGCGTTGCAAAACATTTCGGCCCTGCGATTCGATCGCATCAGGAGTGTGTCGGGCTATTTTATGAAACCGATCAAAATGGTTTTCATGGAAGATTATTACCCGGATCTTTATGTGGCGTTGCACCACCACCGATAGGATTTTGTCAGGTCAGAGAAGGCTCCGTTGAACTTAATTACGGTAGTATTGATGAGGCAAAATTGGAAGGCGCAACCAGAGCGGAAAATATCAATGTGACCTGCAATGTAGACATAGAGATTATCGTGACAGCGACGGGACCTGATAGGGGATTAGTACCTTTAAGAAGTGATGGTAGCTTGAAAGCTAAGTTGCTATTAAATGAGAAAAATGGTGAAGACGGCGTTGCCGTGTTTGTACCGGCGGGAGGAAATGTAGCCGTTACAGTGAAATCAATTTTACAGAAAAATGGCAGAGTAGAGGCAGGACCTTTCTCAGGATCAGGGGCAATAATTTTGGCGATGCCATAAAAAGGTGTTTTTTTAATTTAAAGGCTGGGATGAAAATGAAACAAGATCATCTATTAGTAGGGAAGCGTATTCAAAAAAGAAGGAAAGAGTTGGGTATGACTGCCGCCAAATTGGCGGAAAAAATAGGTATTAGTCAGCAACAACTCTCACGTTATGAGAGAGGGATAAACCGAATTAATTTATCCCATCTGGTGCGGATCGCTTCAATATTGGAGACGCCGATAAACTGGTTTTTCCTTGATTGTAGTTATCCTGCTACCAATAACAGCATCAATAAATTAACAGACCAATATATCCCTATTGCGGAGGCTACATTGGGTAAATTTGGATGTTAACTGATCTCGACTCCAATCGGGGGATCTATAAACCCGTTGATGACTGAGTTTTGTGACCGACGGAACGGTCACTTTTATGATTTCTCTGTCAGCCATGTTATTACCACAATGTTATTACCACAAATTAAAAAGTCCATTCTTATTTATCTCCCCTTTTGACGAAGTTATTAAAGTTCAGATAGTAATTTAATCATGTAATAGCCCGGTCATCCATTGAAGCAGGAATCCTTTTCAAAGCCCAATATGCTCCGACAATGCTGAAAAATTTATCCGATGCACCGTAAAACCCCATTTAGCAACTGTCTCTTGATCATATTTCATAGATCAAGAGACAGGATGAAGACAGGGCCGTTTTCTGGCGCTCAACATGCTAGTCAACCGAACTTACCCGGATATAGGCATAGTGCATACTACCCTCAATAGTCTTTAAACATGATAAAGATTTGTAGAATACTCTATAAAATTGGCTTTTTCGAGGTTTATAGAGGGTTATTGCCCTGTTTTTCATAAGAATGAAAAGGTATACCTTTATGGATACCGATCACCCTATCTGTTACAGCCATATCACGATGGGTTCAAGTTCTGGTGAATCAAGGTTAAGTCTATTTAATTGGCGGTTTACCTTTAGACGGTTGAATCTGACGGCATCAAGATCATCTATCAATGGACGAATCTTTCTGACCGTTGTCGTTTCATCAGCATGAGCAATGCCAGTGTTTTAGTAGTTTCATCGGCTAACGTCGCGCCGGGCATTCTGTTTCCGGCCAAACAAAAAGGGACGTTAGATTAGAATTTTCGAGAACAGTTTCAATACGGATATCATGAAACCAGTGCTCGAAAAAGTTGTACTCGTAGGTAAAACGGTTACCGGCATCAAATTCAAAGTCATCAAGCGTAATTTTGTAGGGGTCATCAGGAAACCCGAGTCCGCCGGAGTAGGAAATGCCGTAATTTTTGCCATAAATACGGCATTGATGCAGGTGATTATCCTGCCATCCCTGCGCGATCTGAATGATGTAATGAAAAGCCGCTAAAGATGTCTCGCCTGATAGCCTGAATCGGTGCTAGACCATAGGACTGATACCTCCAAGGGCAATTTTCACGATATAGCTTTTCATGGTGAGGTGCCGGATAAAAGCGTGCTTAATTGCTCATTCTATCGCCTATTTAACAAAGTGCCCCACAGAATTTTATGGTCTCACTTCCTCTGGAAGAACCTGAATACGACCGATATAAGGCTTATCCTGAATACCATCATCAGAGTAGTCAGAGGCTGGATCAACTATCACGGTATTTCTGACAACCAGAGAAGAGTCGAGCAATTTATCTACCAAAGTACGCGAATAATCTATCGATGGTTCAACCGGAAAGGTGGGTGTCGTCGGCTGACGTGGGAAAAGCTAAAGCTACTCCTGAAAATGCTGGGTTATCCGTCTCAATGGAGAACACATTCAATGTTCAATTCTCGCTGAATATGTGTGGGGGCACTGGTCTGTCGGGAGCCGGATGCGGTAGTTCCGCACGTCCGATTCTGAGGAGGGGGCTGTCTAGGTGACTAGACAGCTCTACTCAACCAAACCCCAATAAGATTTTTTTTGCCGAAAAATCACATAGTCATCCTTAATATTAATGAATAGTTGATTTTGTTTTTTATTTAAAAAACAATAAGTTATGTTGATTTATTCTGTTTTGATTGATTTGCATTGAATTAGTTATTCTTTTGTTCTTTATCGGTTTTATATATGTTAACACTATTGACAAGTTTTTTATTTGTCCCTAACGTATATTCTGTACGCGACATGTGTGTACAGTGAACAATGATGTGTTTTTTTGAACATTTTTTGCAAACATACAACAGTAAGGAAAATAAGATGGATAAAGCTCAAGAGCTGGAACTGGCTGTAGCTGAACTGAACGCAGAAAACGCCGATGTTGAAAATGAACTACTGCTGGATGTTGCTAGTGGGGTCTCTAATAAAGAGTGGCAAGAATAATACCGTGTGGCCGCAATGCGGCCACCTTTAAATTATAATTGTCAACAACAATTAAAAAAGTATGGATGAGTTTTCTTTTTTGTCTGGTAGCAGGGTCTCAGATGCGCGATTTAACAGGTGGTATTCAAAGCGTTAAAGCTATATCAGTTGATGAATTAAAAGAACGTGACAGCTTATTGATAGATGTGAGGGAAAGTCATGAGTTTGCTAATGGCACGATCCCTGGAGCGTTAACACTGGGACGTAGTTTTCTAGAGATTGAGCTAAAAAAACGTCAGATTGAACCTGAACAGCCGATTGTTCTTTTTTGTTCTAGTGGGCTTCGTTCGAAATATGCTGTATTGGGCCTGACTGCACTCAATTTCGTTAATGTATATTCTCTTGACGGTGGTTTCGAAGCATGGAAAGCGCAAGGTAATCCTGTTGAACAACTCACAATGTTAAGCGAAACCGAAAAAAACCGATATGCGCGTCATCTCTCCTTAAAAGATGTAGGAACTCGCGGACAGCTGAAAATCATGAAATCTAAAGTGCTGGTTATTGGAGCTGGAGGACTAGGATCGTCTTGCTTGCTTTATCTGGCAGCCGCAGGGGTAGGGGAGATTGCTGTCGTGGATCACGATATTGTCGATTTGGGTAACCTGCAACGGCAAGTCATCCACAATGAAACTATGTTGCAAAAGAAAAAAGTTGAATCAGCCTTACATGCGCTACAAGCGTTAAACTCTAGTATCAAAATAAAAGTCATAGATACTGCTATTAACCCTGAAAACATCAAGATTCTGCTGAAAAGTTATGATATTGTCATAGATTGCACTGATAACTTTAATGCTCGTTATACGATCAACGATGCCGCAGTAAAGGCTAATAAGCCATTGATTTCTGCCGCTGTACAACGGTTTTCCGGTCATGTGATGGCGCGTACTCATCCGCATGCTCCTTGCTACCGTTGTATCTATCCCGAAGCGCCGCCAGCAGCGTTGGCACCCTCTTGTTCAGAGAATGGTGTAGTCGGGGTTATTCCTGGTATTTTGGGGCTATATCAAGCGAATGAAGCGTTAAAAGTCATTCTGAGTATAGGCGATATACTGGATGGAAAGTTGCTGAAACTTGATTTGTTGAATAATAAATATCAATTATTAGAAACGAAAAGACGTCCCGATTGCCTGTGTTATAATCAATAAATAATTGAAGGAATGAATATGATTGAGATATCGTTTCCTGAATCTGTCAGTAGTGGTAAACAGATTAATATCGCAGCCAATAATCTTCATGAAATATTAAAAGAAATGCAGGAGCAATACCCCGATATTTTTTATTTGATTGCGACGTATAAAGGAAATAATTTTAAGGTTAAACCTTTTGTTACGTTGTTTATAAATAATGTTATGTCGGTAGAGAGTAATCCTGTATTAAAGGATGGTGATAGGCTGTCCTTTGACATCGCTATTTCAGGAGGGTGAAATGGACGCGAAGCTATTACAAAAGGCCTACGTGTCGCTATTATATAGCGATCATTATCGTATTGCAGATGCTGAAAAAGAGTATGGTTACATTCATTCCACAATGAACGGTGACAGGATAGTAATTGAACGAGCTGCACGTCGCAGGAATTTACGTACCGTGCTTTATGCAGATATGCATTTTGCTCCACATTTTTTTAGTAAGGATTTTTTCCTTGAGCTTGTCAATCAATACTGTGAATCGGACAGCTTCTGGAACTGGAATAGCAGAACTCTGATTGAGAGTTTTTGCTATTTTGTTTGTAAGCACGCAGGACTAAGAGAAGAAGAGAAAATCCTTTTTCTTATCGATGGTATTTATTCTGGTATTTCTACCGGGATGGAAGATTCACCATGGAGTTCTACGATTTCCAGAACTCATGAAAATACTCTTACAGAAGAGATTGATTGTAATCTCTACTTTATGCTGGCTCAATTAAATACAGCCAACTCTCTCAAAGAAATGAATTTTAAAAATAAATCAGCCAGACTGCGCTTTCATAATGAAAATGGCAAAGTGGCATTATCCTGTCGGGAGGCTGTATGAGTGCACGAGTAGGGTTAGGAATTGATTATACACATAGTTACGGTCATAAATTAACTGAATTATTGCAATTAGCACCAAACGGTATCAGTCATTTGTCTGTCGTGGCCATCCCTAATGAAGACGTTGCATATACATTCCGTAATGCATTTTCCCAGTATCCCATGATTCATCATTTTTCTGGAATGGAGCCTGCTGGCATTGATGGGTTACGCCCTGATGTGCTTGTAAAGCAAAATGCCATTAGTAAGATTCTTAAGGCGGTCTGGTGCTTGGAAGATATCGGTATCTGGAATATCGGGCCTTATAACTTACCTTATTTCGCTGCGCCTGTGCTTTGTGAGCCTGTGCTGGCAATGACGATTGAGGGTGTGAAGAAGATTCAATCTGTTTCCAGTATTCCTTTTTCTGCGGAAATACCTTCTTTCAGTATTGCTGCCGGGGATATGGCTTTAGGTAAATTTTTTCATCGGTTGGTTGATGCGACAGGGTGTAACGTTGTTTTAGATATCAGCCATGTATTTTCATACTCCATTTATTTTGACCAACAGCCAGAGGCTGTACTGACTAGCCTGCCTTTGTCCGCTGTGAATGAAATTCACATTGCCGGAGGGAGTGTACATCCAACTCATTCATGGCGATATCGTGATACACATTCAGAACCAATTGTTGACGATGTTTTCCCACTACTGGAACAAGCACTGGCTCAGTGCCCGAATCTAAAAGCTGTGACATATGAGTTAGGAGTGGGTATTACCCCGGATGTGATTCGTACAGACCTGCGGAATATTGAATATGTTTGCCAGCAAATGGCGTTTACCCCTTCGTTCTGAGTAGACAGACAAACTGGGCTGATAATCAAGCTTTTGCAAATAAGGCAATGTATGAAAAACGACAGGACATCTATTCTTCTTATTGATAGTGCTAAAAGAAATCAGTTGATCAGGCTTAATGATGTTACTCAACAGAATGATTTACATAGCCATACCGCCAAAATTGCGAATGTTTTATCGCAAGTTCCTTTTCCATGGACGATGCAAACCTCTTTGGATTTGATTTCAGCTAGCTATTTGGATGCGTTTGAACAAGGATATTTGGGGTTGCGTGCTCATATACAGGAACGCTTTGGTATTTGCCCGATAGAAGCCCATGCTTATTCTCTGGCCGAAAATGAGTATATGGCTGATCTTCATACGTCATTGTCAACCTTCCACGATAAAACTCTGGCCCCTTATATTTTGGCCTCCGTGGGCCATGATTCTGATCGTCAGCGTTTTCCTGGGTCATGCCGTGAAACTATAGGTGTAGCATTATTACGTCATAATGGTGGTATTCCAGGTATGACACCTTTGGGATGGGGCAATATCGAGTTTCTGGTTAAAGAATGTGATTATTCTACCTACGATGAGCAAGGTATGCTGACCACAACAAAAGGTACCTCTGCTGCGGTAGTCTATCTTGCTAGGTTAGCTGGAAAGCTGCATCTATGGCTAAAAAAAGAGCAAATGACTCATGACCGCCATGCATTACATGCAGCAATGATCTACCTGAGCCAGCCATTTCAGGGGAGCTATCTTTTTGATTATTTCCCAGAGCAAGAGCATATGCCTCAGACATGGGTTGTTCCTTTGGAACGTTCTAGGCAGGCGGAAATACTGCTTACGACGGGGGCATCAGGCGACAATGGTCAAATTGCTCTGGTGGCTTCTTATCAGGGATCCATTGCCCGCCAGACACGCCTGACGGCTATGGTTAACGGACAAGAAATTGTAGGGCAAAGAGGTACATTATTAATATCGGCGCAGTTGTCTGGTAATCAGTCCCTCAGTATCACGGTATACGCTACAGGGCAACTTGATCGCATGACGGTGGCATGTCAGAACATGCTGGCAGTGGAATGCGTAGGCTCGCAACCGGTTGTTGCTCCCGACGATGAGGTCATTGTTGGCATATCTGCAAGCCACGATGCCTCTGCCTGTGTGATGATTAACGGAAAAATTCGCTATGGCATTCAGCTTGAGCGCTTAACCCGAGTTAAACGTGACGGGCACCAATACTTAGATACTACCCTAGCTGTAGATTATTGCTTGGATGCTGCTGGATTGACGCGGGAAGATGTGAACTGTTTTGCCTATAACATTCAATCAGCAACGCCGGAGTATATCGGGCTGAACCAGCCAGTTTGTAGCGCAGATTTCTCGCTGTTTGATCCCTTCTCTCCGGAGGTTGTGGTTGTTAGCCACCACTTGTGTCATGCATTTGCTGCCTGGTCAGGGTCGAGATTTTCCAGAGGAAATATTGTGGTAGTGGATGGTTCAGGTGGCAGCGTGGTGGGTCAGAATGATCTATTGATTTCCGGGCAAGAGTTTTCAGAGTACTTAAATGCCGGGCTTAAGGGACAGAAACCGGAATTGCACGTAGTTTCACATTATGCCTTTCGTGAGGATGGGTATACACTGCTAAACCGTGAATATAGTCCGTCGTTTAATATTCGAGCAGGCAGTTACTCACTGGGTGAGGCTTATGCCTCTGTGAGCCAGCTGGTCTTTAACTCTTGGCATGCTTCCGGCAAATTAATGGGGCTTGCGCCTTATGGTATACCGAAATTTGCTGAAGAAATCGCCATTGAAAGCCCGCAGGGTATCTCTTTTGGCTATACTTGGAAGCAGAAATTTAGCGAAAAAGCACGTAACGTGATGGATTACGCGGATCTGGCTGCCTCGGTACAACTGGTTCTGGAAAAAGGGATCTTATCCCGCTTGGAACATTACTGTATCACGAATAGTGAGCCTTTAGTTATGACAGGAGGGGTCGCTCTGAATTCTGTGGTGAACTACAAAGTGCGTCAGAACTTTCACTTGCGCGATTTCTATTTATTCCCCGCTCAGCATGATGCAGGCATTTCCATCGGTGCTGCTAATGCTGCTTATTATAAAAGGCATGCTCGAATTCTTAGCGACGCTTTTAGTCACGATTATCTGGGGAAAATTTACGGTTATGAAGATATTGCCAGTGCCCTTAATTTATTCGCTGACCGGGTGGTCGTGAAGCCCATTGATACCGTCATGCTGGCCGAACGGTTGTATGCCGGGCAAGTCATTGGCTATTACTCTTGCACTAAAGGGGCTGAATTTGGCCCGCGTGCTTTGGGTGCCCGTTCATTGCTTGCCAGCCCTTGTTCGATGGAAAAATGGAAATTTATCAACCGTTGGGTGAAGTTCCGTGAAGATTTTCGTCCTTTTGCCCCTATGGTTACTGCCGAACACCTGAGCCGTTATTTCGAAGGTGAAGGAGACTATAAATATATGCTTGAAGTGTTGCCTGTTCGCCCTGAATATCGTGAGCAGCTTGCCGCTATTACTCATGTAGACGGCTCAGCACGAGTACAAACGGTATCTGCCAGCGACAATGAAGAAATCTATGCTTTGCTGACTGCATTTGGCGAGCGGTCGGGGTTTCCCATCTTGCTGAATACATCGTTTAATGTGCGTGGACAACCTATCGTAGAACAGCCTCAACAAGCGATCGAAATGTTGCTTTCCACTCATATTGATGCGGTAGTATTCGGTGATTATATCGTTGAGCTATCCACCCCGGAGTTTAACACGGAAACGCTTCCTGGACTGTTGCGCCTGAGCCCAGGTTGTCGGTTAAGTGGTATTCTTGAGAAAAACGAGCTGCGTCACATGCTGAGCCATGAATATCAAGGTAGCAATCAGGTCATTACTGCTTCGTTATATCAAGCTCTTCTACGCTTGGTTAGGCAATCGTCTCTAGCGGATACCCAAGCCATATATGATGAGTTAAGCCCCCTGCTCAGAAAAAACATAATGAACTACGTTCGACTGAAGTTTCTGAATATTGCCTGTGATTTTACTGAGAAATCTGAGCATGCAAAACTCTTTCACTGAAGCAGGATTGCGCCGCTACTCGACCCAAGAGGCGCTGAAATTAGCCTTACCAATGCGTAAAAAACTGGGGATCTCGCGCCTGGCTTCTGTTGGCGAATTTGTAGATATTGCCGGAGTCAGTGTAGTAAATGCTGTTCGAACCACATTAAAAAAAGGGCAAATATCAACCACCCAAGGGAAAGGGCGTAGCCTATGTGTCGCTACCTGTAGTGCATTAATGGAGGCCTATGAGCGTCACTGTGCTTGCTGGTGTGATGACCTTATCATCCGTCACGATGCTCAACATGATGACCGGCTCATACTAAGGCTGCTAGGGTTTGATCCGGAATGTGACATCGAAGACTGGGTACCGGGATATGAGTTACAAACCGGGAAAAAGGTCTTGTTACCGGCTGTAGAAGTACAGTTTCCTTATCACGGATCGGATGCACAGCGGGTGAATATACGCGCACATACTTCAGGACTAGCGTGTGGCGGTATCTTAGAGGAAGCTATCTGTTTCGCTATTCTGGAATCCTTTGAACGTAATATTATCTCCCAATTTTACCAGAACTGTTTGTCGAGTATTTGTGCAGATATTATCGATCCGGAAAGCATCAACCATCCGCCGACAAAAACCTTATGGCTGAATCTGTTTGATAAAGGATATGAAAGTTTCGCCTTACGTATTCACGGGGCGATACCGACCTATTATGTGGCTTTATACGATCCTACCAGTATGGGGCCGAAATTTATGATTGCAGGTTTCGCCTCTGGATTCACTGAAACGCAAGCGCTGGATGCCGCTTTAATGGAGGCTGTTCAGGGGCTAGTGGTCAGTTTGCAGGCGTCACGAGAAGATTTGAGTCGTCATCAGAAGAAGTACAACGATAAAAGCTTTTTTAATCATTCACGTTTTTACATGTTGCGTGAATTATTCCACAAACATTATGAAACGGTAAGTATGCCGCTGGCGCAGGATGCCCCAGCAACACTTGCCTCTGCTACCAGACTTTTAACCAGAAAACTGGCGGAAAAAGGGAATGAACACGTTTATATCATAGACTTATCTCTGCCTGAGGTGCCTTTTCATACGGTGAAAGCTGTTATTCCAGGGTTATTTGACTGGCACGTCAATCCGAGAAGGAGACAATAAATCGTGTTATTTGCTCGTAAACAAAAGCCAGTTGTGTTTGGTGGTCCCTCCTTGCTCCGTGACCCACGTTATGACTCAATAATTGAGTTTCGCCCGCCAGTCCAAGCGGGTGACTTACTGGCTCTGTTGGGGAGTGGTAGGCCTGTTCTGATCACGGATGGCCTTTTTGGTAGCAATATGTCGATTACCGTAGTGGAGTGCCTAGATTTTATCAAAGCAGGGGGAATACTACTTGGCAGTTCCAGTATGGGGGCATTGCGTGCCGCAGATTGCTATAGTCAAGGAATGGTAGGGATAGGACAAGTATTTCAGGGATATCTGTTCGGATATTACCACTCTGATGCAGATGTGGCCTTGCGATATCATATGGGGAGTTATCAGGAGATCACCCTTTCTTACGTGCATATAGAACATATTGCTTGCTATCTAATGATAGGGGGGCAGATAAGCGCACTACAAAAACGCCAGATGATGGCTCTGATACGGCGAATCATTTGGTATGAACGTTACATTGATCTGGTTATTAACGCCATGCTTAAGGTTGCTCCGTATTTAGACGTAGCGAAGTTACGTTCTTTATTTAAAGACGATGCTATGCACCCTAAAAAACAAGATTCCAAGTTAGCAATCGATTATTTAGTGAAATTTTATTTGGCAAGATGTGAGTAATAAGTAATGAAAAATCAGAATTGGTTAAAAAATATTGGCTACCTGGATAGTACATTTCGTGCAATGCAATCAACATCAAACCAAATGAGTCATTTATTGGTTGGGGCTTTGGGAGGCATGTTTGGTGCTGCAGTCTCATTACGTGTTTCCATCGCATTTTACTCATCTCTCTTCTTGGAGATTCCTTCCGGATTGCTGGCTGATCGGTTAGGTCATTTTAAAAGTGTTGCCTTAGGAAGTTGGTTTACTACTATTGCTCTGCTCGCACTGTATTGCTCGCTTGCAACTACAGATAATATCGATGCGCAAATTGCACTGCTTATATTCAGCTCTTTTTTAAGCGCCATAGGGATGGCTTTGATTTCTGGTGCTTATCAGGCGATGTTACAGGATCTGATTGATTACCAAATCGTTAAACATGGTGAAGAACATACTTTACGCACCAAGGCAATCCTGCTTTCTCAACGGTACGGCAAAGAAATAGTTTCTATCGTTCCGGTTCTTTTTTTACTGGTTTTGTTAGTGCTTTACCGAATGATCGGACATGCTGAAACCATGTTATTTATTCCGGCTGCGATGTTTATTTGCCTTGGAATATGGCTATGGCGTTTTCCTCAAATGAATGGTATGCATGATCATCACGCAAAACAGGGCATACATATCGCGCGTAAAAGCATGTTGCGTCATTTTATTACGCATCTGCGTGGGTTATCTCATTCCCAATGGCTGACTTTACTGAAACTTTCTGTGGTAATCATTTTCCTGAATTTTTCCATGGTTCATGTTCACACTTATCTCATGGTTTCTGAATTCAGGGAATACAATATCATGGAAGTTAAAATGATTTACCTAGTCCCTCTGTTTTTGTTTATTGCATCGTTTGATGTGGCTCACTATGTTAAGGGTATGATAGTCCCACGTGTAGCAGCAAAATTCTCAGATAATTCGATGATTATAATTTCTTTCGTCAGCCTGATGCTACTCTCGGTGTTTTGCTACCTTCTTTACCTCTATGTTAATGGTATTTTCGCATTGATCCTATACGTCCTGTTTTTTAGGGCTACCGTCACTATTGGTCAGGACGTAGCGATCAGTAATTTTCTTGCTCGTTTACCAGAGGAGATTCGAGCACTTTCTCTGAGCCTTGTGATGAGTACTGTGATTGTGTTATATGGGGCATATTCTGTTTATTTAACCTTTACTGGTACTGGTGCCGAACCAGCGCAATATGTCTTGCTGGAAATAGCTGCTATTGCATTGATAGGGGGAATTTTTGCGTTTTACCTGAAAATTGCTCCACAAACAGATACCAAACATTCTGAGTTGCAACCTCTTAATTAAACCACTGTAAGGAATGATGTGTCATGCAAGCAGGCAAAATAAGACTTTTCTCCACAGCCAGAACTGACGTTTATGTTCTGACCGAAGACTTTGCTCCAGCACTGGAGTTTTTTTTACTCAAAAACAAAGACAACTTTGCACCGTATGAACCTTTGCGTTCTCCAGAGTTCTACACACGCAAAAATATTACACAGCGTATTGCTGATGTATGGCCAGATTATCAGGCTAAAAAATGTTTGCTGCTGGTGTTTACCCTCACAGGCAAAGATGAGGTGGTAGGAAGTGTCAATTTCACTAATTTCGTATATGGGGTTTTTCAGGCCGGTTATTTGGGTTTTTCTCTTGATCTACACCATGAAGGTCAGGGACTGATGTCAGAAGTAATAGCAGCAGCATTACCTTGGATACGCCAGCACTATGGACTTCATCGTATTATGGCAAACCATCTGCCGGACAATGAGCGCAGTAAAAAAACACTCTCTAGGCTGGGGTTCATGCAGGAGGGTTTTGCCCGTTCTTATCTAAAAATTAATGGTAAATGGCAAGATCATGTCCTTAATTCGTACGTGTTTGAAAACTAAGGAGGTAGATCAGTGAGCCTTCATACAACACAACATTATTTAAAGCAAGCGCTGTCAGAATTGGTTGTTCAAACGCGTGAGCTTTATGGGTCGGGTACAACAACACGACTTGAAAAATTTTTTTCTGGGTTGACTGGCGAGCAGCAGAATAAACCGAAACATTCTCAACAGAAACCGCGCTTGATGTTTTTTCCAGATATGAACAATGGGCCATGGATTGAAGCAGATAGCACAGATGTGACATCGCAAGTCGCGACACTGCTTGAAGAACATTATCATACAATCAAGTCGGAGTTCATGGCAGCAGCAGAGCTCTTAACAAGTTATACTTCGCGCACTCTTTTCAAAAACCTTGGTGATAATGACTGGTCATCTATTTCATTGTGGAGCAGGGGAAAATTTAGTGATAAAGCCATTCACTTTCCTCAACTGCAAGAGGTGATTACTCAGCTTGAAGGCAAACTCTTTCCTTGGCGTGGTGAGATTTCTTTCATGAGGCTGAAAGCCGGTAGCTATTTACCGGAACATTATGACTGGACCAATGTACAGATCACCTGCCATCTCGGTATCAATATCCCTGAATACTGTAGTTTGGTGGTTGCGGGTGAGGAACGTCATTGGGAAGAAGGTAAGGCTATCTTTTTCGATCACAGTTTTTTGCATAGTGCTTATAACCACTCGGAACGTGACAGGGATATTTTGCTGATTAATTTATTACACCCTGAACTTACTCCAGCTGAAGTTTATGCTGTCACAGAACTGGGTATTGTTCTGGCTAATGTATCAGAAAGACAAAAATAATCTTTTATGGTTTTAGCATTTGCTGAGGAACCAAAGGCGGCGCTTACTTTCAGCTTGTTAACAACACTGGTAATGCTGCAATTGTCGACCATGCGGTTGGCCTAACGATAAATGATAAGCCTGTGCCACGAGGCACTGCAATTAACCTAAAAGATCCCCAATATAGTCCCAGAGTAGCAGGTGATAACGCTATCACGCTAAAGGTGGAATTGGACAGGGAGGGCCAATTCTTACTTACTACCTATCCTAATAAGGCTATTTTATTTGCCATTTTGAACCTGGGCAGTGCTCACTGTTCATTGATAAGAATGGCCTGCAACAATTACGCCTATTGAGATAGGCACTTACGCAATACCAAACCAGACATTTTCAGGTGAGTCAGTGAAAAGATTGATGACAGCAATGATAGTGACCGGTCTGTTAGGTTGCCCGGTTACTTCCGCGCAGGCGGAAGGGGTGGGGATCAATACTACCCGCATTATCTATCCAGCGGATAGCCGCGCGACAACCGCCTCAGTGAGCAATACTAGTAAAGAGGTGGTCTATTTAATACAGGCGACAATCAGCTCTACTTCTGCGGGAGACAAAACCGCCCCATTTCTGGTGACGCCTCCCCTGTTTCGTATGGAACCAGACAGCCAGAATCAGGTGCGCATCGTCAAAACTGGTCCGTCGCTGCCTATCGACCGGGAATCGCTGTTCTGGTTTACGGCGAAGGTCATTCCGTTAAGCTCTGAATCCGATAATCGCTCCCAGCGGAATGTCTCCGGCGGAATACCAGTGAAAGGAAACTTAATGAAATATTTAAAATTATTCGTGTTGCGTGTTGGTTTTATGGTTATTGCTGCCACGGTTTATGGTCATCAAGGGGTACAGGCTGAGGATAATATGCGTTTTCACGGTGCATTGGTTAAAGAACCTTGCACGATTAATCCGGGTGATGAAGATATCCAGCTCGATTTTGCAACAATGTCTGAAAAATATTTGTATCTGCATGGTAGGACCCATAGCGAACCTTTTCTGCTCAGATTATCTGGTTGCGATATGAGTGTGGGCAAATCGATTAAACTGACATTCAGTGGCATGGAAAATACGCAATTGCCGGGCTTATTAGCGTTAAGTGCTGGGAGCCAAGCCGCTGGGATTGCCATTGGTATAGAAATGGCAGAAGGCAAACGGTTGTCGTTGAATAAAGAGGGAGATGCCTATCCGTTAAAAGAGGGTGAAAACTTGATTGCACTGCAAGCATATGTGCAGGCAGAACCCACTGCGCTAGCTAACCAGACGATTAAGCGAGGCGCATTTCATGCGATTGCGACATTTAATCTGAATTATGACTAACTTGCACGGTTTTATTAGGTACTTAAATGAAAAAGTTATTTTCTGTTTGCCTGGTACTTTTATTGCTGTTTTCATCAAGTGCGGCTGCATCGATATTTTCATATATCACTAAATCCGAGGGCATTCCCACAAATGCCTATTATACTTTTGTCATTGAACGTTGGGACCCAGAAAACGATTTTACGCCAAATCCTTGTTATGGTTATTCTGCGTGTTGGATATCGGTTAACCATCGCCATTTTGCTGATGGATATTCAGGGCAGCCCTATAGGCTATTCAATACTCGCGTAGAAAGATTCAAGACAATGAAACAAGTGCAGGCGGAGATATTGAAATATACCAGTTTTCCGATTACCGGCGTTGCAAAACATTTCGGCCCTGCGATTCGATCGCATCAGGAGTGTGTCGGGCTATTTTATGAAACCGATCAAAATGGTTTTCATGGAAGATTATTACCCGGATCTTTATGTGGCGTTGCACCACCACCGATAGGATTTTGTCAGGTCAGAGAAGGCTCCGTTGAACTTAATTACGGTAGTATTGATGAGGCAAAATTGGAAGGCGCAACCAGAGCGGAAAATATCAATGTGACCTGCAATGTAGACATAGAGATTATCGTGACAGCGACGGGACCTGATAGGGGATTAGTACCTTTAAGAAGTGATGGTAGCTTGAAAGCTAAGTTGCTATTAAATGAGAAAAATGGTGAAGACGGCGTTGCTGTGTTTGTACCGGCGGGAGGAAATGTAGCCGTTACAGTGAAATCAATTTTACAGAAAAATGGCAGAGTAGAGGCAGGACCTTTCTCAGGATCAGGGGCAATAATTTTGGCGATGCCATAAAAAGGTGTTTTTTTAATTTAAAGGCTGGGATGAAAATGAAACAAGATCATCTATTAGTAGGGAAGCGTATTCAAAAAAGAAGGAAAGAGTTGGGTATGACTGCCGCCAAATTGGCGGAAAAAATAGGTATTAGTCAGCAACAACTCTCACGTTATGAGAGAGGGATAAACCGAATTAATTTATCCCATCTGGTGCGGATCGCTTCAATATTGGAGACGCCGATAAACTGGTTTTTCCTTGATTGTAGTTATCCTGCTACCAATAACAGCATCAATAAATTAACAGACCAATATATCCCTATTGCTGAGGCTACATTGGGTAAATTTGGATGTTAACTGATCTCGACTCCAATCGGGGGATCTATAAACCCGTTGATGACTGAGTTTTGTGACCGACGGAACGGTCACTTTTATGATTTCTCTGTCAGCCATGTTATTACCACAATGTTATTACCACAAATTAAAGAGTCCATTCTTATCCATCTCCCCTTTTGAAGAAGTTATTAAAGTTCAGATATACCCTATGGATTTCAAGATGCATCGCGACGGCAAGGGAGCGAATCCCCGGGAGCATAGAGAACTATGTGACCGGGGTGAGTGAGTACGGCCAACAAAGAGGCAACTTGAAAGATGACGGGTATATACCGTATTTAACCCCGCATTTCTGTTATTTCTATTTCTTTATCGAAGCGTAAATGCTCATCGGCTGCCATAGGGATCAACCAACGTAAATTATAGATCACATTATCGGGTAATGAATTTGCTTCATAGATATTAACGATCTCTTTTTCAATAGAATTGACAGAATAGACACGATCATCATACATATAGAGAAAATTTACCTGATAAACGTCAGGACGAGTTAAGACAGTAAATAGTCGCCACTCTTCAGGACGTGTTTCAATGCCAGCTTCTTCTGTAAACTCCCTTGCCATTGCCTGTTGGGGGCTTTCTCCCGCTTCTATTTTTCCACCAATCCCATTGAGCTTCCCTTTTTGCCAACTGGGTTGTAATTTTGAAATTAGGGAGACATGTTTTTTATCTTTAGAAAACATAAACCCTGTTACATAGTTAATCATTATTTTCTCCACGCTTTTATTTCGCTACTAATGTCTGATTCCTGTCTGGCCCATATGAAATATACTTAATTGGGACACCAGCATAGTCTTGAATAAAAGATAAGAAATCAATCAGCTCAATAGGTAGCTCCGTTAAATCTGTATATGATGAGTTAAGTGCGCTCCAGGATTTAAATGTCTTATAGATGGGTTTGGCTTTATTGAGCTCCAATAATGCATCATCACAACAGACGAGTTTATCATCAATTTCATAGGCAATAGCGACTTTTATTTCATGTAAGCCAGCAAGAACATCAACATTCGTTATGGCGAGTTCTGTTACACCATTGAGTTTCACCGCATGTTTAATCAGGGATAAATCCAGCCAGCCACAACGCCTTGGCCTTTTTGAAACGGTACCATATTCGTTCCCACGCTCTCGAATATAATCAGCCTGTTCTGTCGATAATTCAGTGGGGAATGGCCCGTTGCCTACACGGATCATATAGGATTTCATCACACCGACAATATGTATTTTTTGTGCTGGTATACCTATCATGGCAAAGCAGGTTTGCACTAATGTCTGATATGCCACGGTATAAGGATAAGTACCAAAACTATTATCCAAGAAAGTGGCTTGTGATGTCTCAAGTAAAACATCTTCTCCCGAATTAAGTAAATCACCGATAATTTCATTAGTGAACGTGAAATAGGGTTCTATCCTCTTGCCATATTGATGTGTTGTTTCTAACATCTCTTCAAAATCTAATGTGGTTTGTGCATTAAAAACATGTTTAATCTGCTTTTCCCTGATACTCCAAAGAAATTCTAATTTACTTCTTAATTTTTCTTTATCAAGGGTATCAATAAGCCGAATGCCATGACGGTTGGCTTTGTCTTCAACACAGGCACCCACACCGACACCAACTGAACCTATCTTCTGCTTACCTTTGTATTTTTCTGATGCTCTATTTAACTCAGAGTGTAATGGTAAGACGATATGGCATCGTGGGTCGATAAATATATTAGAATCAATTTTTTCTTTTTGTATAAAGTCGATCTCTCTAACCAGAATGGGAAGACTGACTAAAGCGCCTTGGCAGATATATAAATTCTTTTTGTTGAGTGAGGCTGGTAATTGGGAAAATGAGCCTCTTAGATTACCATGTTGCACACAATGACCTGCATTAGCGCCGCCATTAAATCGAGCAATGTTATTGATGTTGCCAGATAAATAGTCAACAAATTTTCCTTTACCTTCATCTCCAAATTGGAGTCCAACTACAGCAGTTAACATAAATCTATTCCTTAATTCCTTAATTATCTATTGGCTTATTCAAAATAATAGTTAAATCATCATCTTTGATGATTTTTTAAATGAATAATCTGCTTTTAAATACTAAGCTGTTCTTTTAAAACTAATGTGATCAATATCTATTTGTACATCGTTATAAATGATCCCTTTCTTATTGGATTATTTTGAACAGCTTCTTTATTACTGTTTATGGACCAAAGAATCTGCTATTAATAGGGCTTCACTTAATGTATCAACAATGGGAACACCCGCGGTTTCAAGACTGATACGACTGTGGGTTCCTCCGGTATAAAGAATGGCATGAGTTCCTGCCGCTAATGCGGCAATTGCGTCATCAGTAGCGTCTCCAATAACCACACTTTGCTCGGGAGCAACATTGAGTTTTTTGAGATGGTTAGCTAACTGCTCTGATTTGCCGGTTGTCAATAATGGCGTATTTCTACCATCTATTTGGGTAAAGAATTTGCCAATACCATGATTATCAAGCATAGGGATTAATTCATTATGCTCCATCAGTGAACATAATGATTGGGTTGCACCTGTTTTATAGCGGGAAGCGAGGAGTTGGCTCACACCTTCCGTTAAACTGGCTTTCTGAATACCTGGCCGATAGTGAAAATTAAACGTTTTTCCGATCACTGACCATTCAGAAGATGAAGGTTCACGGCCAATCACTTGTTTATAGAAAGTTTGTACTGGAACACAATAATATTCCCGATATTGTTCCAGCGTTAGAGGGTCAATACCAATTTCTGCCAATGCGAAATTGGTTGCACTCAATGAAACATTGACATCATTAAGTAATGTACCATTCCAATCCCAAATAATATGTGCTGTTGTCATATTTAACTCCCCTTTTCCAAATTAACTTTTGCGAACCGAACATTCAGAACATTGATATGCCAGGGCCTTAAATGCATCAATTGGCTGTTCATAATTATTCAGTGGTGTTTGTGCTTTTAGATTTAATAAAAAATGCAATAAGTTGGCTGCCCATGTTGAATCTGTCAGGGTGTCATGAAGGACAGACAATAAACTATATGAATAGGCAACCCAATCCGCCGTGGTTGTATGAGCATATTTATCATCAGCGAAAGGCTGATCAATTAAGCGATTCAGGACCTTATGATGTCTGAAACACCAAGGCGTCAAGACATCTAAAGTTTCAGGGTTGAATACACGATCAGCATGCCCATAAACGCGAGTACGTAATAATTTTTCCCAATGTAGTTCGACGGCTCGGGCCTTTGGGCGTTGTCCGGTTTGGGCCATGACCAGATCGATTGCCTGACGTAAGGTGTCTCCTGTTCCGCAATTATCATCAATAATTGTCACGGTTTGTCCTGATGGAATTTTGCGCCCCCAGAGATGATTGCTCTTGCAAGACGTATCATCGTAACGTGAAACTTTCACTAAATTGAGCTCACTATTCCATGCTGCGGCTGTGACTGCGGCTGCCGCTGATCCTCCTAACATGATGCCAACAACTGAGGAGTTGGAGCATATGTCAATTTGGGCTGCGGCCAAAGTTAACAGATGATTATCTCCTTCAATAAATGGTCTGGGCACTTTGTGTTCCGTAGACAATGGCAATTTCAGGTCATGGATTGGCGAGAGTGAAAAAGTAAATGGTGTGCCCATCAGCGTTGAACTGACGACTTTAGCGCACTCTTTGATCCCATCGATGAATGGCACAATATCTTCGTTAACCGTCTGTGGAGAACTTAATAAGCTATCAACAATTCTCAGCAATTTTGCCAAACTATGATCGGCCAATATATATTTTGATGGGGCAGTACACAGCTTATCGCTACACTCAAGTTGAGAGATGTATTCTGTGTAATATTTCGCCGTCATCAGTAGCTCGTGACACGGTTTTTGTTCGTAATAGGCGGTACCGCGGGAACCGACGAATGCTGGCTTCTCTGTGAGTAAGCCAGGTAGCGCCATCACTTCTTTCGTTAAATAGCGTGTTTCAGGTACGCCACGCAATTCGCCTAGTAAACCAATAGAACGAAGATCCAAAGCAGGAGATAAAGATTCAGACATATTTAGCGTCTCGGTGATTGTGTTGCAGCAAGGGCATCTTCGAGAGGAACCTTACCAATATGTAGAGCTTGACCAAGAATGGCACCTTCAACACCGATAGTGGACAAATCGGCTAATGCGCGGAGATCATCCAGGCTCGATACTCCGCCGCCGGCAATGACGGGTGATGACGTTTTCGCGCAGACTTCCTGTAATAGCGTGAAATTTGGCGAACTCATCATGCCTCCCCGCTCAACATCGGTTACGACGTAGCGTTGGCAACCCTGTTTGTCGAGGCGCTCAAGGAGATCCCAGAGATTACCTTTGCTGACATTCCATCCATGCGTTGCCAGTTGATAACCTTCCGATGTGTTTTTTACATCAAGAGCAATGGCGATCTTATCGCCATATTCTGCAATGGCTCGGGCACACCAATCTGGATGTTCTAATGCTGCGGTCCCCAAATTAACTCGCTGGCATCCCGTTGCTAATACTTTGCGCAAGATGGTTTCATCTCTGATTCCGCCACAGACCTGTACGTTAATATCGACCGCAGCCAGGACATCGGCAATAAGATGGCTGTTTGAGCCACGTCCTGACGCAGCATCAAGATCAACAACATGAATCCATTTTGCCCCGGCATTTTGCCAGGCTAGTGCTACTTCTGCCGGGGTACCTAAAGGTCTCCGTAATGTTGGGCTTTCACCTCGGGTTAATCGAATTGCGGAATTCGATGTCATTGCTATTCCGTCAACAATATCCACAGAGGGAAATATCTCGAATATTTCCTTACTTATCATTAAATGCATCCTAATTAATTATTTAAAAATTAATAACGTTTTGTGATTAATGAAATTACAAGTTGCAACGCAATAAATATGCCCAAAAACAGAGGGGTTAATTTAATGAGCTTAATAACCATTCATTAATTCATAATAGTGAAAAGAAAAAATTTCTCAATAAGGTTATTAGCTAAATATAACAATTTGGATAACTTTGTTCAGCCAATTAATCTTATGTTTACTTAAGAAGAGTTAATTTAGGGGAAGGTGAATAGAGATTCAATTTAAATATGTCGGAAATGAATTCTACTAATGTTGATAGGGAAAATTCAGTGTTATTTATCTAATATTTTAATTATTACAAATAATATAAATCTGTTTTTCAAGCAATTATTATAGTATATTCTGATTTATATAAAATATACCCTATGGATTTCAAGATGGATCGCGGCGGCAAGGGAGCGAATCCCCGGGAGCATAGATAAGGATGTGACCGGGGTGAGTGAGTGCAGCCAACAAAGAGGCAACTTGAAAGATGACGGGTATATATTTACAATGATATTGATCGCAACACTTAGAATATAGAATTTCGCTTATTAACCTGAGGTTATTATTCAATAATAGTACCAGTCAGCTTCTGAGAAACCTCTGAGAATTGGTTTTCTTTAATGACTGACTATTTTGGACGTTGGCGATAGTGCTTATTTATGACTTTAAATGAACAAGAGGCACCTATTGGGTACCTCTTGTTATGGGAGTTTAACGGGAAGGAACTACGTTAAGGCGACTGGTTGAACAGTTATTTTAATCATTCAAATATCGAGTCGCTTAGTTTGCCATTTTTTAGATTTCCAACGCCAGATATTAGTGAGTCCACGCAACCATTCGTCACAGAAGAAACCGATCCAGATACCTAAAATGCCCATTTCCATTTTGATCCCTAAATAGTACCCCACTGGAATAGCAATACACCACATAAAGAATATGGCTGCATAAAGTGGGAAACGAGCATCACCGGAAGCACGCAATGCGTTCACCATAACAATATTTGCGGTACGGATTGGCTCCAGAAAAACGGATAGCAAGAATAGGGGTAACAACAGTTTGATAATGGCTTCATCTTGCGTCAGAAAATGCAGAATCGGCATTTTGAGCAGCCAGAAAGCAGTGACCACGCCAATAGTGACGATACAGCCGATTTTCAGACTATTAATGCCACGAATATAAGCATCTTCAAACCGCTTTGCACCGACCAGATGACCAACCATAATTTCGTTACCAATGCTGGTGGCAATGCCAAATAACATCACAAACAGTGATAGCTGGAAATAGAGTGTTTGTGCTGCCAGTGAAATTTCACCCATCAGTCCAATGAATGCTATGGCCGCCATATATTGCAGTATCCACACTACGTTTTCACCCGCAGCGGGTAAACCGATATATAAGATTTTGCCCAACATACCCTGTGACCAGCGTAGGAAACCTGCCAGCGTAAATTTGATCCGCAGGCCATAACTGAGCAGACAGAATAATAGGATCACGGCAACAATCCGGCCAAAGACTGTAGACCAGGCGACTCCTTCCAGACCATATTTAGGTAATCCGAAGAAACCATACAGGACGATCATATTACCTAGCACTGTCAGCAAGTTAGCAATCAAAGTAACATACATTGCCGGTTTGGATTTCCCATAAACCCGCAAACACGCCGCCAGAATAATCGAAATAGCTTCAGGGATAAGACAGATACCCAGAATGTGCAGATAGTTAAAACCATCTTCCATCAGATGTTCCGGCATATTCATGATAGACAAGATCTTATAGCCGAAGAAGATAGTCATCAGCGCACAGCTAAACCCAAGTAAAAAGTTGAATGCAATAGAAATATGGATCGCTTGGCTGGCTTTATCCCGTTTGCCTGCACCAATATATTGAGCAATAACGACACTGCAACCAACACTGATAAAGTTGAAGATAGTGATAAACAGATCAAATACCTGATTACCTACAGCCATAGCAGCCAGATAAGAAGTAGAAACATGGCTCACCATATAAGTATTAATTAATAAAGTAGCCAGATGGAGAAGAATATCAATAAAAATCGGCCAGCTTAACGAAAAGAGCGAGCGCTCAGTAACATCAGTTTGATGCATTTGAAAAACCTGCTTATTGAAAAAGGTAAATGAATTATTTCTTGAGATGCTGCGTACTCAGAAAATATTCAGGCATTGTACATGGTTTATTTATCCGTTAACAGAGATGAGATATATACCCGTTATCTTTCAAGTTGCCTCTTTGTTGGCTGTACTCACTCACCCCGGTCACATAGTTATCTATGCTCCCGGGGATTCGCTCCCTTGCCGTCGCGATGCATCTTGAAATCTATAGGGTATGGAAAGATAAAAATTGAATTCTGTGATTGGTTTTTTCTGCTTGAACAACCCCTTGTGGTACGAAGCAAATAACGATCAATTAGCATCATAAGGGAAATGATTGGCAGCAAATATTAGCATTGCTATTTGTCGAATGTGTTAGCGGAATTGATAAATTTTTGCTTAGCATGTTACATGTGGTGGATGCGTATACTGTGACGACAGTATTATCAGTACACAGTACATTTGTTGCGAGGAAATTTAGATCAACAAGTAAATAAATTTCATGGTAAATAATTAAGATATTTAAATGATTATCTTAATTGATAAAAAATTTAAATGCCAAATATTTAAAATAATTATTTTAATATATTATTAGTATTTATGATATACCAACTTTACCAGTCAATGGATGCCTTATGTGTTTAATAAATCATTAGGTGATTTTATTTAAATTTTATTTATGATTTTATATCGCTGAATAATTTTGTTGGATTATGGGATTTTCCAAATCTGATCATTCAGTTTTTTATGATAACTTAAACGATTTATCAACGGAGTGATAAAAAAATTTTTGTGGTTAAATTTTGCTCTATAATTAATTTAAAGGAGTCGAATATAAGGAAATGAAAATATACCATTCAGCGAGGTGATATGATGATAAATAGACTACAACACCAGTTACTTTTGGCCCTTTTAACGTTGACTTTCTTTTCTGCTTTTTCTACATCTACCCATGCTTGTATATTGTACCCGCACTTTCCTATATGTGCGGCAAAATGCGTTATTTTTTCATCTCATACTGCAACATGTATTATCGGTTCTCAAGCGCCTAATCATTCAGCTTATAATTATCCAATGTCTATTGGATCTGAAAAGAATAGCTAATAGAAAATGGAATTCTATTAATATTCAGTTAGCATAATTATTGTGTAATATTATTGCGTGATATTATTGTGTTATGCGGAATTCTACCTCTTTTTTTTCTATTTTCCGCCCTTTAATAAAGGGCGGGTTTTTATAAAGTGATTTATACCCGTTATCTTTCAAGTTGCCTCTTTGTTGGCTGTACTCCCTTGCCGTCGCGATGCATCTTGAAATCCATCGGGTATATGGCTATAGGATATATGATTTAAAAATAGAGTAAATTGGAAAGTCTATTTTAGCTATCAAGGTTTATATTTTTCATGTTAATTAACTAAGGCTATTTAAATTAATACGCCATTATATTTTCTATGAATTGGCTGAAACGTAGCAGATAGCCGTCAGGATCTTGCACAAGAAATTCTCGTTGGCATGCAATGACTTCATCAATACGGTAGTGATTATCTTTAACCTCTCGGTATAGTTTGATGTTATTAACTTTTAAGCTGTGCAGTAAAGGGGCTAAATCATCAACTTCAATCTGAAAATTCACCCCTCTCCCAAAAGGATAATTTAATGAGGCTGTGTTCCAACCATCATCATGTAATACTTCAAGCATCAGTTGTGCTTCACCAAGTGCTAAGTATGCAAAATCTGGATTATCTCGTCGAATAAGCAACTGGAAGCCGAGAATTCTTTGATAAAAATCCAGAGATAGAGAAAAGTCAGTAACAGTAAGTTCTGGAACCATACGATTCCAATAGGGTTTATGTTGTTCCATATTTTATCCTATATTCTACGATGCCTATTTTATTATATGAGAATGGATTAATTTTATCCAGAGTAAAGGTGTTATAGTCTAATAAAGCTATTTTTTATTCCTGTAAAAATAGGGTAAATAATTCTATTAATTTTTATGTTATTTAACTTGTTCTTTTAAGCCCTTATGGGGTGGTTTTCTGTGTTAGTAATTTATTTAATTGATATATACCCGTCATCTTTCAAGCTGCCTCTTTGTTGGCTGCACTCACTCACCCCGGTCACATAGTTATCTATGCTCCCAGGGATTCGTTCCCTTGCCGTCGCGATGCAACTTGAAATCCATAGGGTATAGTTAATTGTATTGTTATATTTATTAAAATCAATTTATACCCGTCATCTTTCAAGCTGCCTCTTTGTTGGCTGCACTCACTCACCCCGGTCACATAGTTATCTATGCTCCCAGGGATTCGTTCCCTTGCCGTCGCGATGCAACTTGAAATCCATAGGGTATATTATCTGTTTTTCTTGTTGATTTATCTGATTCATTAAATTGAATCTATATATAAAATTATATTTCTGCTGTTTTCTATTTTTGTGGAATTGGTCACGGATAATTTAAATATTATCTATATCTTAATGGCTGATTTTAATCAGGGAATAAATTCATTTTATGATTTCTATATTTTTACGTTATTATTTTATCTGTTCTTGTAATATGAAAGCATGGTTTAATGTCGATCACCGTATTTCTCATTTTTTCCCTGATTAACTGTTCTGGTTATATTTAAAATTAAATTTTTTAATCACTATATTTATTTTGGCATATTTCTGTCTGTTTTTGGAAATTTGTCTGAATTATGCAGTATAGCCAATTATTGGATAAAAATATATATGAAACGTATTCCAGAACCTTTCCGTATTAAAATGGTAGAAAATATTCGCATGACTACTCGTGCCGAACGTGAAAAAGCATTAGAAGAAGCCGGATATAATCCGTTCCTATTACCTAGTGACGCGGTTTATATTGATTTGCTGACGGATTCTGGCACTGGAGCAATGAGTGATCGCCAGTGGGCAGGAATGATGATGGGGGATGAAGCTTATGCAGGTTCCCGTAACTATTATCATCTATGTGATAAAGTTAATGAATTAATTGGCTACCAATATACTATTCCAACCCATCAAGGGCGTGGAGCAGAACAGATTTTATTCCCGACATTAATTGCTCGGAAAAAAGCACAAGGTGGCGCAACGCATCCGGTTTTTATTTCTAATTTCCATTTTGATACGACAGCGGCTCATGTTGAATTAAATGGCGCGAAAGCGATTAATGTTGTCACGTCAAAAGCCTTTGATACAACCACCTATTATGATTGGAAAGGCGATTTTGATATTGATGAATTGAAAAAAACGATAGCAGAACATGGCGCTGATAATGTTGTTGCGATTATTACAACCGTTACCTGTAATAGCTCCGGTGGTCAGCCTATCTCTATGGCTAATATGAGCGCTGTGTATGAGATAGCAAAGCAACATGATATTCCGGTGGTGATTGATTCAGCCCGTTTCTGTGAAAATGCTTGGTTTATTAAGCAAAGAGAAAAGGGCTATGAAAATAAATCCGTTAAACAGATCGTCAAGGAGATGTATCAATATGGTGATATGTTAACAATGTCAGCTAAAAAAGATCCCTTGGTCAATATTGGTGGTCTTTGTTGTTTCCGTGATGATGAAGATCTCTTTAATGAAGTGCGTACCCGCTGTGTGCCAATGGAAGGATTTGTGACTTATGGCGGTCTCGCCGGACGCGATATGGAAGCATTGGCAATTGGTCTTGAAGAAGGGATGAATGAGAGTTATCTGACATATCGTATTAATCAGGTGGCTTATTTAGGTAATAGATTAAGAGATGCAGGTATTCCTATTCAATATCCAACCGGTGGTCATGCTGTATTTGTTGATGCTAAATTATTATTACCGCATATTCCAGGGGAACAATTCCCAGCTCATGCACTGAATAATGAATTATATCTGGAGGCGGGAATAAGAAGTGTGGAGATTGGTTCTTTGTTATTAGGTCGTGATCCAACAACCGGAAAACAGAAACCATCACCAATGGAACTTTTGCGATTAACGATTCCTCGTCGCGTCTATACTAATGATCATATGGATTATGTTGTAGAAGCCTTTATTTCCTTGAAGGAGCGAATTCCTCAGATTAAAGGATTAACGTTTACTTATGAGCCATCCGTATTACGGCATTTCGTTGCAAGATTAAAACCAATTAAATAATAAAAATCGGGATGATCCTTGTTTAAGGGCATCCCCAATTATACTTCTTATTATATACCCTATGGATTTCAAGATGCTTCGCGACGGCAAGGGAGTGAATCCCCGGGAGCATAGGTAATTATGTGACCGGGGTGAGCGAGTGCAGCCAACAAAGAGGCAACTTGAAAGATGACGGGTATAACGCCACGCTAGGGTAACATATATGGCTACTTTGCCGATAAAAAAATCGTCTCCATCTTTATTTGGCGGCGCCATGATCATTGGTGGAACGATTATTGGTGCGGGCATGTTTTCTTTACCGGTTGTCATGTCAGGAGCATGGTTTTACTGGTCAATTGCCACTTTGATTTTTACCTGGTTTTGCATGTTGCACTCAGGATTAATGATATTGGAAGCCAATCTTAATTATCGAATTGGCTCAAGTTTCAGTACTATAACAAAAGATCTATTAGGCAATGGTTGGAATATCATTAATGGTATTACCCTTGCTTTTGTTTTATATATACTGACTTACGCTTATATTTCCGCGAGTGGATCGATTATTCAACATGCTATGAGAGAAGTATCGATAGATTTTTCACCTGGGCTTGCTGGTTTTTTATTTGCTCTTGTTGTTACATTTATTGTCTGGTTAAGTACTAAAACTGTTAGCAGGATGACGTCGATTATTCTTGGTGCTAAGGTATTAACTTTCTTTATGACGTTCGGCGGTTTGGTTTATAATATTAAACCGGCGGTATTGTTTAATACAACTGAAGTTAATCCAACTTACTGGCCTTATATATTAATGACTTTACCTTTCTGTCTGGCCTCCTTTGGATATCATGGTAATGTTCCTAGCCTGATGAAATATTATGGAAAAGAACCAGAAAAAATAAAGAGATGTCTGTTTATTGGGACATCAATGGCTTTGGTGCTTTATTTGATCTGGTTGGTTGGAACAATGGGAAATATTTCCCGGCCTGATTTTGTCGAAATCGTAGCAAAGGGGGGCAATATTGATGTTTTGGTTCAATCATTAAGTGGAGGATTGAACAGTTCTGCTCTGGGCTTATTATTGACTCTCTTTTCTAACTTTGCGGTTGCCAGCTCATTCCTTGGTGTCACGCTTGGGTTGTTCGATTACCTGGCTGATCTCCTTAAATTTGATGATACCAAACTGGGGCGCTTTAAAACGGCATTAGTGACGTTTCTTCCGCCAATGGTCGGTGGCATGATTTATCCGAATGGTTTTATTCATGCGATAGGTTTTGCTGGCCTTGCTGCAACAGTTTGGGCAGCTATCGTTCCTGCATTACTTGCCAGAGCATCCCGTAAACGATTTGGCAGCCCTATGTATCGAGTTTGGGGAGGTAATGTGATGATCGGCTTGATTTTGCTATTTGGCGCACTAAATGCTGCTGCCCATATCTTATCAAATCTTAACCTGTTGCCCGTTTATTCATAAAAAAACTCCTGCGGTGGGGGGCCGCAGGAGCCTGGTGTTGACGGAAATAAGCTCCGAAAGGGAGAGAACAAAGCCGGTATTTTTATGTGTTAATTTAGTTTGTTAACTCCTAACATCTTACAGCAAGGTTATTAACAGGAAGTTCTTATGGCTTCCCTTTGTACACAAATAGTTAACCGCTTTAATTTCTTTAGTACAACGTCCTGACAGACATGTCATAAATTCATCCCTGATAGAACAATAGCATTAGAATGCCCTCTTTTGGCAACTTTTTGCCTAGTCATTAATTAGTTGTATATAATCTTTCAGTGTCAGTGTTGTTTTTGCAACGGTATTATCGCCGGGGCTAAGCCATCATTTACCGGTATTCGTTAATCACTTGTTGGCAAAAATCAGGTGAATTCACATGATGAGGGCTTTAGGTTGTTTTGATAAAAAGTGATTGAAAGCAACTGACATTGACTTTTTTTCATTATAATTGCGAATACTTCCCTGGTGCTGACGACTCATTCATGGACAGATTATAGTCAAGATGAGACTTAAGTATCACTGTTGTATTACCAAATTGAGATTGTTATCCCATTTAATACATAAATAAAATGAATTAATTTGGTCGTTTTGTAGATGGTTGAGTAGAGTGATGATAGCGAAAAAATATTTTAACCATAAGTGTTAATGTTGCGATTTTTATGGTGAAGAGTTATGGCAATGATAGATTCGAAGACGAAAACTCATTTTACTGGTACTCGGAAAAAAACTTATACATTGCTAATCAATGCGGCATTGGAGCTTTGTGAACAGAGAGCGATACCTTCGGTTTCTGAATTGGCAATGCATGCTGGTGTTTCCAGGGCAACAGCATACCGCTATTTTCCGACACAAAGTGATTTAATTGATGCGATTGTTGGTGCCAGCCTTGGGCCGATCCTCACCTGGAAGCCTGCTAGTGAAAAGATCGAGGAGCGGATTACTGAGTTGTTGGATTTTGCTTATCCCCGAATGTTTCAATACGAAGGTGCATTGCGAGCTGCTCTGCTAGTTTCTTTGCAACAATGGGCTCAGGGATGTTTATCTGAGGGTAAGCAGGAAAAGAAACTGGTACGTGGGCATCGTAAAGATATCCTTGCAATGGTTGTTGAACCATTAAAAGGGCATTTTCCGCCGGATACTTTGGAAAATGTCATTCGATCTTTTTCCCTAATTTATGGCTCCGAGGTCTTTCTGGTGATGAAAGATATCTGGCAGATGGATAATGAGGAAATTATTGAGATCACTAAATGGGTGGCAAAAGCGATAATTAATCAAGCGTACAGAGATTCTGAATTATAGGTATTGTTTATATCCGTCATCTTTCAAGCTGCCTCTTTGTTGGCTGCACTCACTCACCCCGGTCACATCGTTATCTATGTTCCCGGGGATTCGTTCCCTTGCCGTCGCGATGCATCTTGAAATCCATAGGGTATATTGCTTTTTGTATTTAAATATTAATTATATGGCTAATATTATATATTATGCATTACATGTTTTTTGTTAATATTTACCTGTATTATATTTTCATTAATATATGTTATGCTTATCATATATATCCTAATTGATTATTAATCTATCAGGGTAAATTGAATAATATATATTTTTCATTCAACTTATGTCTAAGTTGGCAATAGAGCAAAAATATAAATTATTCTCGTGATGACTTTCATATTATTAAATTAATATGATGGCGGCAGCTATTGTTTAATACGCTTCCTCTAATAACAAATCTTTTATAACGTCTAAAATAGGTGATTATATGACCACAGAAAATAGCATTATTGATGATTTTAACGGTAAAACGAAGACTCTAGGGTGGGATATTGTTGCTGCCTATGATAGAACTAAAATAAATATGCTGTTTGAACAGCAATATGTAAGAAAAGTAAGTGAAGGTACACATTTTTCACCTATTTTCTGGGAAAGCAGAAATAAAAAGATAAAATTTGACAACTTGATATTGGGAGTGCCGTTAATTTCCTTTGAAAATTCATCAATTGAAGATTCTCATGCAACGGTAAAATTAAATTTTATTTCTGGCACGATAATAGAACTTTATGATGATGGTAGAGTAAAGAATTATCAAAGAATTACGCCGAATAATGATTACTATATGACGATAACCGTAAATTTGAGTGCGTCAACAGGCTCTGTTGGTAATGATGGAAAAGTTGTTGTTGAATTTAAAAAAGGAGATTTGGGAGTAGTCAATGTTATTGACGATGCGCCAGCAGAAGTCAAGGAGTTTTTCCGTAATTGGCTTAAAGATAATGATGTAACTTATGAGTTAGGTATTTTGAAGCTGGATAATACGGCTGGACTGGTTCCAACAATGTTTAAAATCAGAACTCAACCGGCACCCGGTGCTAATTTATATGGTTCTGATAATTATGGTCATGGGGCGGTGTTGTTATTTATTGCAACAAACTATAATCCTAACGGTAGGGAATTACCAATTAACTCAAGTAATTTCCCTTATTTGATACCGAATAATCGTTCTGCGGTATTAATTATCAGTAATAAGACACTTTTTGAGAATATTCTTAAGCCGCAATATGAACATTTATTACCGAGTTCTACGAGTGTAAATTTAGAATTGGTCAAGATTGATAGCCAGAAAGATGACTCAGCTAGCTATTTGAATATAACAAGTGGGTATGCTGAGAGCAATGAACCTGTACAATATGAAGGAGGAGGGTATAAAGTATGGACGGGAACGGTGAAATATCATGATAACAGTAATATGTGGTTAGAGAATGCCAAGATCCCCTATTTAGGAATGCATATTAAACCAGGCAAGGAAAAAATTGTCTTTTCTGGGACGAATAATAATGACCACTCTTATTATTTTACCCAATCAGTTGGTATTCTTAATGATTCTCCAATAAGCGGTGGTTGGTACAAGTCTAAAATTCATTTTTATATTGATGGCTCGATAGATATTACGCCTCATGTAAAATCTAATGATGAGATTGAATTAAAATTAAATAATAGAATGATAACCAGATATGACAAACAAGATGAACCTAGTTGGGGAATACACTTTTTCCCTAAAGAAAAGTTTATTAATAAAACAGCAGAAATTGTTAAAGGTGTTGTTGAAAATAAATTAACCAATGTTGCAAATATTAAATTAGATAGCATTAGTCTATTTGCCGTTAATCACCTTCTTTTCCCTGAAAGCAATTATCTTGAATTTGATAAAGTGTATGTGCCTGGGGATATGGTGCTATTTGGTGATATTTCTCCAACATCAACTGCTTTTAAAATCAAAGATCTTCAATTAACTATACCAGTGAAAACTAAGCATAAATTTACAACCAACACCAATGCAACAGTAAAGTGGTCCATTACTCCAGCGGAATTGGGGAGTATTAATGCGAATACCGGCTATTATACGGCACCGGCTAAGATAAAAGGAAATAGCCAAATTGTGACAATTACTGCGACAGATTCAAACACAAACGCTAAAGCTTCAGCGGTTGTCACTCTGTTGCCTTCCTCAGTATCGGTTAGTCCTTCTTTTGTTGTTATCAATGAAAATGATGTTAATAAGAATGTCAATTTTACTGTTTATAACAATAAGAAAGTGAATTGGCGTGTGGAAACGGGTACTGGCTATGGTGTTGTTGATGCAAATGGCAAATATACGCCTCCAGCCTCTTTCCCGGCTGGATATAATATGGTTACGGTGACGGCTGTTGCTGATAATGGTGATTTAGATAAAGTCAATATTCTGCTTATCAGTAAAAGTACTATAGCTGAATTCAAGATTGATCCTAGCTATAATCAAGAGTTATTAACACCCGATGCCGTAATGGAATTCTCTTCTGTCGGTAATGATTTGACTTCTCCAAGTGAATGGAGCCTTATGCCGGCAAGAGGAAATATTAAGGTAGGTGAGCCAGAAGTGATAAAAGATGAGTTTGGTAATGATATTAAAAAGTATACTGCGACTTATACTGCACCAAGTGATATTACTTGTTCAGAAATTGTTTTACTCAGAGTGACACATAAGAATAAACCCAATCGTGCAGGATATGCTCTGATTACACTTGAGCCGAAAATCAGTTAATAGTTAACGACTTTTAATAACTACCAGATGATGTAATAAATTTCTTATTATTTATTGCATCTCTGTTCTCTAATCTATTTTTTTAGAAAAAAACATCCATCCTGTATATTTCCGGTGAATAAAGGCGATCCTATGAATAATGATATCAGCCCGTTGCTAAAGAAATTAGGTAATAAATATAACTTTACCGATAAGATAATTGAATCAGATTATAAATCTATTTTTGATATTATAAGAATACCCCGTAATCTATTTTTAGATAAATATAATTTAAATCATCAGGCAGAAGATATTTATGATACAGCAAACAGCTATGCTATACAAATAGCGCGTAAATTTCGCCGGCAGCATTACACTCATAATACATATGCCAGGAGTTATTCTTCTGTTTCATTGAAAGAAGGTCCCCAATATCAATCCTTATTTCAGGATAATTGGCAGAAATACTGTCCAAATGGCGCACCGGAAGCAAATAATTCACCGGTTGCTTATTTAGCAGAGATTTATAAATTAGCGATGGATATTGAATCCAATGCGGGTGCTGAGGCCATTAAAATAGATACGCGCCGCTCTGATTTAGCGCATTTAATGCTGGATGAAGTGAGTATCAATCAAGAGATTTCAACATTGTCATTGGTTAATGCTATGCTAAATCAACGTTTGGAAGCTATGCTAAGACAACAAGGAAAGACAAATTTATCTAGTTATGATCTTTTAGCCAATGTACGTTATCCATTCCAACTCCCTTATGATCATGCGCAAAACCAAATTAATCTAACATTTGATAATAAAAAACTTTTTTGTTTGGAAATGACGCAACAGACAGATAAGAGTTATCCTTATTTTCTTAAATCCAACCTGAATACTGCTAATGGAGAATTTATCGCGCCTTTAGCAAATCAATTAGGTATTTGCCAACAAAAAATAATTAATGAGCCATTAAACCCATCTAATAGCCAATTCTATCAGGATAATTATGGCGTTAATAGTGCAGACTTACTTGAATTGTTATCAACTTTCACTACACAAACAACTCTTTCTGTCGCAGAAGTTGAGCAATTATTATGTATAAAAGGAATATCTACAAATAAAGGGAAGGCATTAGAACAAAATAACGTGAGATTATCTCAGAATGTGCTTAATTTAGGTATACCTGCGGCTCCTTATCGTTATGGCGCTGTTTTTATTAATGGGCCAAATGCAAAAGAGAGTGATTTTTTACATTTGTATCGTGAATTTGCCTCAAGTGATCATTTGCCACAAGAGATAAATAAGCTATCCGGTGTGAATCATGAACGCTTTGATAGATTAAATCGCATGATACGGTTGTGGAGATGGGTTAATTTGCCGGTAGATAAAATTGATTTATTGGTGACTGCCACGATGCGGGCAGAAGGGGATGCAAATAAGCAATTACAGATGAATGAAAATACTTTACGTATGTTAGGTATTTTCCATCATTGGAGCAAAAAATATCATATTTCACCTGATGATTTTGCCGCGTTGATATATCAAATTACTCCTTTCTCGACGGGTACAGCTATTCCTTTCTTCGATCAGATTTTCAATTCATCTTCGTTATTTGATGCACCATTGGTGATTGATGATCGTGAGTTTTATTCAGAAAAAAAACAGGATAATAATATCATTAGTAAGTTATGTGCTGGATTGAAAATTGAAGCGAAGGATTTTTCTTTATTAGCACCATTAGTTGCTGAATCGATGGGTAAAAAAAGTTTAACATGTTCACTTCCTGTTGTTTCTGCGTTTTATCGTATTGTGCAACTGTCGAGAATTTTGGGGTTAACACCACAGGAAGGTGTGGTTCTTTTAACGTTGATAGGTGGAAATAAAGTATTAAAACAGGTCACGGGTATGCCTTATTTATCGCAACCAGGAAATAATAGGCAAACAGATATTCTGGATATTATGATTGCAATGGAGCAAACCACAGAATGGTTAAGAATAAATAAATTATCTGTTGGTACTCTTCAACTATTCTTATTACCAGCTAATGAAGTTGTTATGACCGGCAATGCGGCGCAGGTGGCCTTTATTAATCAAGTTGGATTGCATCGTAATTCAGAGAGTTTAACCCTGGAAAGTTTATCATCAAATATCTTACCAGTATTAGATGATAATGGTAATTTGATTGATTGGTTAACTCTATGTCATACTGTTTTAAATGCAGTATCTCATCAAAAATATGGTTTAGTTAAGCCTGATGTTAATATTACTGATGAAATTAATAAAGCGATAAAAAGTATATTACTTGATGATAAAGTCAAAGTATCTATTACTGAACAATGGGCTGCAATTATTACTCAAGCTCAATCTGCACAAAATGCAATATCGGCCAGTATGTTAGTAAATGCATTTCAGCTATCACAACCATTTCCTTTATTTATTTTAAACTGGATCGGCTCAAGTAGTTATGATTTTTTATTGAAGTCATTTGAACTGTTTGATAATAAAAATTTACAGCCAGAGATGATCAGTCAGGATTATTTGATACTGATGTATGATTTGTCGCGATATATTTCAGTGATTAAAACTTTCCGACTGAGTACTGTGATGTTGAACCATTTTTCTGAACATCCTGAACGGTTTGGCTGCCAGAACACGCAACTTTCTTTATCGGGTATTTATTATTTCAGTCGCTACCGAGATTGGATGCAATTAGTTGCTTCTTTAGATAACGCGGAAGACAAAATATTGCGTTATTTGGAGCTAGTCAATACGAATAATCAAAATAACGATAAAATTAATAGGGTGAAAATATTAACTGAACTATTGTCATGGCAGCGTGATGAAGTACTATTAGCTAATTCATATATTATCGGCAAGGAAGATAATACGGCAAAAACATTAGCTGAAATAGATATCATGATGAGACTTAAAGTTTGGTCCGAGGAAATGGCACTTTCCATGCGTTCATTATTAGCGACGATAAATATCAATGCTCATTCCTCTTATGAGGATTATAAACAGGTTGGTATAGCGATGGTAGCAACTCTGTAAATATATACCCGTCATCTTTCAAGTTGCCTCTTTGTTGGCTGCACTCGCTCACCCCGGTCACATAGTTTGCTATGCTCCCGGGGATTCACTCCCTTGCCGTCGCGATGCATCTTGAAATCCATAGGGTATAATTTTCATGGTGGAATAAAAAATTTTAATAGAGGTTCAGAATATGAAAAATATTGTTTCTAAAAAATTAGCTGAGAATGTTCGTGATGGATTGGTTAGTTATTACTTGGGGAATATTTCAAAAACAGCTAATGTACCCGATTTAAAAACGCCGGATGATTTGTATCAATATTTACTTATTGATAATCAGGTATCGAATCAGGTTAATACTAGTGTTGTTGCACAAGCGATTTCCAGTGTTCAGCAATATATTAATGGCATTATGCTTAACATGGAACCAGGGTATGATTATCAATATGAAGATAAAGTAGAAAAATGGAATGATATTTTAAGCCAATATAATATTTGGGCTGGTTTTCAACAGTTATGGAATTATCCAGAGAATTATATTAGCCCTATATTACGTCATGGTAAAACAAGTGATTTTAAAGAGTTGGAGGATAATTTAAATAAAGGGAAATTGAGTGATGAAGTTGTTCAAGAAGTTATATTGAATTATTTAAATAAATTTGAAGAAATAAGTAACTTAGAGTTAATGAGTGGCTATATCAATACGACTAAAGAATTAGCACCCGCTCAGGCTGAATATTATTTCATTGGTAAGATGAGTATTACGCCAGGTCAATATTACTGGCGATCGCTAAATATGGCTAATCGAAATATGCAAGATGTCATTAACCCTACAGCTTGGCAAGAATGGGAAAAAATTGGTATTCCTGCTACTGGGGAAGTGATTAAGATCCGCCCAGTCGTTATTAATGGTCGTCTTCATATCGTTTGGTTGGCACATGAAGCTGATAATAATAAAGAAGAAAATTATTATAGTATTAATTTAATATATCGAAAATTTAATGGTGAATGGAGTCTTCCAAATAAATTACGTACTTTTACTGGTGATAAGAATAAAGTTAATGATGACTTTGAACTCATTGCATTAATGGATTTGCGAGCTGAACCGGTATTAGTTATTTCTGCTATTTGTAAGCCAGTAAAAACAGAAAATAATACATCAGGAGAAAAGAATTATCCGTACTCCTGTAATTTACTATTTAACGAAGTTCCTGTGCCCCTGGTTGGTGATAAGTCATTAGATCTCTATATTTATCAACAAATTAAATCTAATTCTACGAAAGATCTTACACAATCAAATATGTTGTCAGCCTATTTTGGGGATGCATATAAATTAGTTGACAAGCCTATTTATCTGGAGTCAAAAAGTTATCCTGGGCTTGCGACAGGGAAAATGACACTATTTGCTGAAATGGGTAGTAGAAAACTACGTCTCCATGGTAATAATAGTTTGTCGATTGGGAAAGAGATTATTAAATCTGTAGCATGTGATATTGATCTTAAACGTAAATCTAGTGAAGCAGGAAAGGTTAATATTTCACTCGCTGATGGCGCTAAAGAAAATAATGGAAAAGTAACAGTTTCTGTCGTGGTGACTATCAATGGTAATAGTTATGAATCAGGTGACTATTTTTATATTATGTTTAATTCTAGTCAGAGTGGCTATCCTGAGCTGAAAGTTAATTTTTCTGAATGGGGACAAAAGCAAGGTAATGCCTATCATTTTACCAAAGAAATGGAAGTGCCACTGTCTGGACTAAAAGAAGCTAAAGTATTTAGTTCAGAACTCAATAAATCTGGTGGTAAGCTTGTTGCTTCTGGAGATGGAACGCCAAAAGTAGATATTGATCATTCAGGTCATAGGGAGGCTGATTTCTGTTTATGGAATATTGAAGGGGGGAGCGATAGTCTGTTATATTCAAAACGCCAATTACTCAATGGAAAGAGTATTATTCCTACTGTAGAACTTGATCTCGATGAAATAAAGGGTAAGGATTCGAGTGTATTTTTAAAATTAGGTTATAAGAAAGAGGGCGAAGATGCGGACTTAGGTTATAACCATTATGAAGTTAAATTCAGTAAAATTCCCTATCCTAATTTGCTGTTGGCCTATAATAAAAAAACGCAAGCACAGTATCTGGATATTACTGAATTGCAATTTAAATATCGATCTATCAGATTAAATACCCTATTTGGCAGGGAGCTTATTGCACGGGCTAACCATTCTATTGCTGATGTACTGAGTTGGGAGGCACAACATATTAATGAACCGCCTATTCCGGGTAGTGATGAAAATAATGATTCTGCGCTTAACGGGGCAAATAGTATTTATTTCTGGGAGCTTTTCTTCCATGTACCTTATTTAGTTGCGTATCAACTCAATGCTTCACAACAATATCAGGATGCCCAAAACTGGTTGCACTATATTTTCAACCCAGCAGTGAAAAATAAGGCTAATGGTAGCCCAAGTTATTGGCATTGCAGCCTGTTAGAGGTTTTTCAAGATAGCTCAGTACAATTAAAAGAATTACAAGATCCAGATGCGATAGCTTATGCCGAGCCAGTACATTATAAAAAAGCCATATTTCAAATGTATGTGCAGAACTTAATTGATTTTGGTGATAGTTTTTATCGCTTTCTGACCAATGACGGACTTAATAATGCTAAATTACGCTATCTTCAAGCACAGCAATTACTTGGTCCCAGACCTGATTTTGATTTAGTTAGTCATTGGCTGCCGATTGAATTGGCAGATGTCACCTCTTCAAAGAATAATAAATTACGCGAATTTGAGAGTAATATTGATCCTGATATATTAATTGATCTTCCAGCGGCTAAAGTCAGTGCTCATACGGCGGTCGATAATGCGATATTCAGAGTGCCTTTGAACAATGATTTACTGTGGTATTGGGATATTTTATCCAGCAGATTTTATAATTTGCGCCATAATTTAACTTTAGATGGTAAACCTTTGTCGTTACCATTATATGCAACACCTGTCGATCCAAAAAATTTGCTCGCTTTATTGGCAAATGGTGGATCATTATTGGCAGCAGGTAGTACGGGTATTTTGAATATACCACCTTATCGTTTCCGGGCATTATTACCCAGTGTTTATCATGCGGTAGATACCTTAAGTCATTTTGGTGATTTACTCTTGAGTGCGCAAGAACGTAAAGATCGTGCGGAACAGGAAGAGTTGAATCAATTGCATTTGAAAGAGTTAGCTATTTTCGCCATTTCATTGCAGAAAGATGCTGTCGCAATCGCTGAAAAAGGGAAAGAGGCATTATTAAAAAGTCAGCAGACATTACAACAGCGGATTGATCATTATAAGGCGCTTTATGATGAAAACATTTCTACAGATGAAACCAATGCGCTGAATTTACAAGGTACGGCAAAAATTATTTCTTCTGTTGAGGAAGGAATGTTAACCGCCGCTGGTGCCGCTTCGCTGATACCTAGCATTGCGGGAACATCATTTGGTGGACAACGATGGCATATGCCGCTTATTTGTTCTGCGGGTATTACACGTACTGCATCGTTAATTATGCAAATGGCGAGTGATACATTGAGTATTAAAGCGGGTTATAACCGGCGACGTGAAGAGTGGGAGATTCAATATAAACAGGCGGAAAGTGAACTGGAAATGTTGAAAAAACAGATTGAGCAGCAAGAGGCACAAATCTCCGCTGCGAATACAACATTACAGCAATCTCAGACACAACTGCAAAAAGAGCAGGATATGTATCAGTTTCTTACTGTGACTAGGGTAACGAAATCTTCGCTTTATCAATGGTTGAATGATCAGATGATGTCATTATATCGTCAGGCTTACGATGCAGTGCTTTCGCTATGTTTAAATGCACAAGCATGTTGGCAATATGAAATGGGGGATTTTGCTACACAGTTTATTGTGCAAAATGGTTGGGACGATAATCATAATGGTTTATTGGTAGGAGAAAAGATTAAACTGAATCTACTGAAAATGGAATCGGCTTATTTGAATCGTAATGAACGTCGTTTAGAATTAACTAAAACGATCTCGTTAAAAAATCTATTATCTGATACGAAAAAATGGCAAGATATTCAATCTGAACTTAAAACTGGTGAAGGAATTACATTTATACTGAATGAGAAATTATTTGATCAAGATTATGCCGGGCATTATTTACGCCAGATCACGTCTGTATCGGTCACGCTGCCAACATTAATTGGTCCTTATCAGGATATTAAAGCGACTTTAACTCAAACTAAAAGTTATACATTGAAAATGCCGGATATTAATGGTGTGAAATATTTACTTTCAAATAAGGAAGGCGATAATAAACAAATTGTCACGAATTTGAGAGCGAGCCAACAAATCGCACTTTCATCAGGGATTAATGATAGTGGTACATTTAATCTTAATTTCGGTGATGATCGCTATTTACCTTTTGAAGGAACGGGGGTGGTTTCTGACTGGAAACTCATTTTCCCATCAGCGGCAACAGACAGTATACAGCGAGATATTCTGGATAATTTGTCAGATATTATTTTGCATGTACGTTATACCGCGAAGGATGGTGGTGAGGCATTTGCTGGTCAGGTAAGAGAATTGCTTAAATAATACGTTTATACCCGTTATCTTTCAAGTTGCCTCTTTGTTGGCTGCGCTCACTCACCCCGGTCACATAGTTATCTATGCTCCCGGGGATTCGTTCCCTTGCCGTCGCGATGCATCTTGAAATCCATAGGGTATATTTGTCGCTGTTTTTGTATTTAATATTTAATCAGGAATCCGCCCCTGTATCAGTGCCTTAAACGAGGTTTGTCAGCGGTCAGAGCACCCCGAAAGGTACCTTTAATGGTTATGTTAAGCGGTGATAATTTTCAATCCTTGTTTATCAATGAGGTTTAGCATTCTTAATGCTGCCCCATTGGGCTTAATTTCATCACGCTCCCATTTCGATACGCTTTCTTTCGTCATATTAAGCGCCAGAGCTAAACTAGCTTGAGAAATGTTATAACGGTCGCGTAATTTTTTGATTTCATCTCCAGACATCGGGCGAGCTTTAGCTATACGTTTACTTAAATTGCGAACCTGAATTCTAGCTTCAAGTTTTTTGGTTAAATCACCGTTAGAAATACCAGCCTCTTCCAGCTCTTTTGCAAAGCCAAGCATTTCGTTCAATTTAGTGCTCATCTTTCACCTCTACCAAAAGTTTTAGTTCGAGCATTTTTTTTATTTTTTTATCATCATACTTTAGAAGTTCTGCGGCAACGTCTTTGTAGCCTTCCAAGTCATCGTCCTCGATTTCCTTAGCTCCTTTTCCGCTGACTTCACTTTTTGACCAGCCATCGAAAAAAAACAGGTTAGTTCCACTTTTAAAGAAGATGATAGTTCGTGTGCCTCCACTCTTACCCATGCCTTTTAAAGGAACCCGCTTCTTGATAACATCACCGCCTAAATCAGCTTCAAATACACCATTCATGACCTCAGACGCTGCTTTAAGTAAGGTATCTGTGGTGATTTTTAGTTTTTTGGCCTTTTTATTAAAAAGTTTTGTTAAGTAAACAGCCACGAAATCCCCGAAATTGTAATTTTTATTATAGTAATCCTTGCTATAGTCTTGTGCAAGTTTTAATCGATATTATCTATATAAGCTGGGTCAGAGTAGTTATTAAATTGAGACCATTGACTGTTAAACATCAGTCGAACCGTACCTATCAGGTTGTTGCGCTGCTTACCTGTGATAACCTCTGCTATTCCTTTCGTGTCTGTATTTTCATTATATAGGCCACCATCTGGCGGCCTATTGATATAAAAGTCAGGAATCTTTTGCAATCAAATTAACCGCTGCTTTTCTCGGCCAAAATAAACATCCCAAACGGATGAATTTCCAGATAGTAATGATCGCCAACATCGGGTTGCAATTGGGTGGCGTTAATCTGTAATAGCAGAGTTTGCCCTTGCCAATCTACGGTGACTTCATATTGTGGCCCCATGTAAGCCACATGGCTGATGGTACAGCGTTGGCTAATATTTCCATTACGGCTCAGGGTGATAGCTTCCGGTCTGACGCCTACCGTTACCGATTGTAGGTTGGTGGTAAAGTTTGTTGGCCGTGGCAGGCGATATTGAAAAATCTCGACATAATCAGCACCCAAAGTCGCCGGGAAGATATTGGCATCTCCCATAAAACTTGCCATAAACTCAGACGCCGGTTGGCGATAGAGTGTTTGTGGCGTGCCAATTTGCATGATTTTACCTTTGTTCATCACCAGTACCGCATCGGAAACTGCAAATGCCTCACTTTGATCATGAGTAACGTATAGTGAGGTGATATTAAATTGCTGCTGTAATTCGCGGATTTTCTCGCGCATACTGCGGCGCAGATTGGCATCAAGGTTACTCAGCGGTTCATCGAAAAGTAACACTTTAGGTTTGAGGGTCAGTGCGCGAGCGAGGGCAACACGCTGTTGCTGACCACCGGAGATTTGATCCACATAACGATCATCAAAGCCGCCTAAGTCCACCAGCTCCAGCGCCTCTTTAACCCGTTCGCGTATCTCCGCTTTAGGCCGTCCTAACATTTTCAGCCCGTAGCCAATATTTTCCCCTAGCGACATATGCGGAAACAGGGCGTAGGACTGAAACACCATACAGATGTCACGTTGCTGGATAGAGCGATCTGTAACGTCTTCACCATCAATGAACATCTTACCTTCACTCGGTTTCTCCAGCCCGGCAACCAGACGTAATACGGTGGTTTTACCGCAACCGGAGGGTCCTAACAGTGTAACCATATGTCCCTGAGGAATAGATAGCTCCAGATTATCGATCACGGTGTTGCTACCGAACCGTTTGGTTACATTTTTCAGTTCGACAAAATTGTGTTGTGTCATATTGTCACTCCGTGATTACTGTGCATTTTTGGCTTTGGAACGAGAGATCCGCGCTTCGCCAATCAGATAGTCAAATAAGAAAATAATGGCCAGCATAACTACAATCAGGATCGAGCCATAAGCGATAGCAACCCCGTATTCACCATCTTCCACTCGATTCAGGATATAAGAGGTTGCTACGCGGGTGTCTGGTGTGACCAGGAAGACAATCGCGCTGACGGTGGTAATCGCACGCACGAAGCTGTAGATCAGTGCAGATAAAATCGCCGGGCGCAGTAAGGGTAACAGAACATGGAAGATGGTTTTCATCGATCCGGCACGCAGGCTGAGTGAAGCTTCATCCAGTGATTTATCAATTTGTCCAAGACCGGCAATGCCTGCCCGGATACCCACTGGTACATTGCGCATGGTCATGGAGATAATGACGATTGCCGCCGTTCCGGTGAGATAAAAAGGTGAATCGTTGAAGGCTAGAATGTAGGAAACCCCAGCGACGGTACCCGGTACGGCAAAGCACAGCATAGTGGTGAATTCGATGGTTTTTTTACCGCGAAATTCCTGGCGTACAACAATGTAAGCAATCAACAGACCGAGGATCGCAGTAATGGGGGCAGCGATACCGGCGTAGAGTAGGGTATCCAGTAATGATGGCCATGCGCCATCGTGCAGACCTTGACCGAACAGTTTGATGAAGTTATCTAAGGTCAGTGTGTAATCAACTCCCCAGTTGACGGTGAAACTGCCGTAGAAGATGCTGCCGTATAACAAAATGTTGAACACAACCCAGATAAATAGGATGGCACAGACCCCCCAAACCAGTGACGTTGGCAACGGTTGTACGTCACCACGGTAGGATTTGCCGGAAACCGTGACGTAGGAACGTTTACCAATCCACAGATACTGCACGCAGAAGACCAGCAGCGAGAAAACCAGCAGTGAAGCGCCAAGAGTACTGGCGGCCTGATAGTCGAGTTGAGAACCGGTGATATAGAAATAGATCTGGGTCGCCAGTACGTCAAAGCTACCGCCCAGTACCAATGGGTTACTGAAATCGGCCAGCGACTGGACAATGACAATCAGGAAAGCGTTCGCCAGTGCTGGTTTTAACAGCGGAATAAAAACATTGAAGAATGTCTGATAGCGATTGGCTCGCAGAGTATAAGCAGCTTCTTCCAATGAGGGATGGATGGTTTTGATAGCGCCATCAAGGATCATAAATGCCATTGGCGTAAAGGCTAGAACTTGCGCCAGCCAGATGCCGGTAAAGCCATACAGCCAGTTGGTGTTGGTTAGGCCAAACCAGGTTGCCATAAATTCAGTGATATAACCGGAACGGCCCATCATTAGGGTGACGCCTAAACCGACCACAAACGGTGGCGTTACGATGGGTAAGATAGAGAATACCCGGCCAATAATGGCGGAACGGCGGGCGATTCTGGCGGTATAAATTGCCAGCACCAGCCCGAAGAAAGTGCAACCGACACCCACGGCTAGAGAGAGCAAAACGGAGTTGATGATAACCTGAATAATGTGTGCCTGCCCCAGGATCGATATAAAAGCAAATGGGGCAAACTGACCGGCATCATCCGTAAACATCGGAATAAAGATGGCAATACTCGGATAAAGGATAAATATGCCGATTAGGGCAATAACCGCGACTAATGAACCGATAACAAAACTGTCACCACCCAGCCATTCAAGGCGAGACAGGGCCAGAGTAATCATCGCGCCCAGTGAGATAAACAGGAAAATCGTCGAGTAGCCCAGCCCACGACCAATAATGGCGGCGCTAATAACGACAAATAGTGTGCATAGTAAGGCATAACCCGCGTCAAAATAGTGGCGTCGATGTTGATTGCGGTTGGCTGGTGTGAGTGGACGTAGTAGTAGTACTGAGGGTAACAGGAACCATAGTAAGCTGATGTTTAATCCATTCCAGCCATAAGCGGCGAGCAGTTCATCTTGAGTAGATTCGAATAGGCCGTAGTCCAGGCTCCATGATGGCAAAAGCGCGAAGGCCAGCCACATTAGAGCAATCCACCAGAACACGGCATCCTGCTTCTGTCTGATAGGCAGGGTAAATGCGTGAGACATAATTTCCTTCCATTATTATTGTGTGGTAGCAGCAGTAAGCAGCTATCCTCCTAAGGCGTTATTGATGCGGGAACATAAGGTAGCCTGATGGATAGCTTCTAAGGGCGGAGGTGAGCCGCCCTTGACTGGCTTTATTTAGCCATTTTCACTTCTGTCACCCATTTGGTAATTAACTCCTTGCGTACATCATTGGCGCCATATTTATCCATGTCGTAATTGATCAGTTTTAGATCGGATAATTTAAGCGCCAGAGGAGAAGCTTTCGCCTTGGTATTGGTCAGGATCTGATAAGCTTTCCCTTTCTTCCAGCTCAATTCTTGTGCTTCTTTGGATAACACCCAGTCAACAAACAGTTTAGCGTTGTCCATATTGCGGGCATTTTTGATGATACTTACGCCGCCGATTTCATAACCGGTACTTTCACATGGCGCGATAAGTTTTAGTGGTGCGCCATTTTCTACTTCCAATGAGTAATCATGCAGGAAACCGATACCAATCGCAGATTCGCCACGGGCGGCATTTCGTGCTGGCGCAATGCCGGATTTAGTGTACTGAGAAATATTGGCGTTTAGTTTTTTCAGGTAATCAAATGCCTGATCTTTGCCCCATAACTGAACAAAGGTTGCTAACGCGGTGTAAGCGGTACCTGAACTTTGAGGATCGGCAATCTGAATTTCGCCTTTATATATCGGTTTGGTGAGATCTTTCCAGCAGGTTGGAATCGGCAGATTTTTCTCTTTTAGACGTTCAGTGTTGACGCCATAGCCGAGAATACCGACATAAACGGCGGAGCTGTAGTTGCCTTTACGTTTGGCCGGGTCGCGGAACTGCGGCATGATTTGCGTCAGATTAGGGGATTTATAAGGTTCTAGCAGATCCATCTCTCCCGCTTGAGATTGCGGGTCCAGAGTCCCGCCGTACCAGACATCCGCTTGTGGATTGCGTTTTTCGGCTTCAATTTTTGCCAGAGTACTGCCTGAACCGTTACGGACAAAAGTGGTTTTTACATTGTATTTTTCACCGAATGCTCTGGTTTCAGTTTCACACAGGGCGTTAGTGGCGCTGCAATAAACGATCAAACGTCCGGCGGCCTGAGCACTGTTGGTAAATGCAGCAACGGCCAGACCGGCTGCAATAAGTGTAGAGAAAGGTTTCAGTTTCATTATTTTGTCCTTATTTGTATTCAAAACTGCTTATTATTAGAAAGTAGCGAGGTTACCCCTGCCATATGTTCCCTTTTACCAACGTCTGCCATTAACAGTGGCATCAACAGCAAACCCATCATGGCGGCTGCGGCGGTGAGCAGGGCAAACATCCCTGACCAGCCATAGTGGGCAACCACCTGACTTAGTGGCCAGCCTGCGATTGCTGCGCCCAGGTAGGCGTACAATCCCAGATAACCCGTGACGGTGCCAGCAGCTTGTTTATGGCAATATTCCGTTGCTGCCAGCCCAATCAGCATTTGCGGGCCAAATACAAAAAAGCCGATACTGAAAAAACAAGCTGCCAACAGCGCGTAGTGATGAATGGGAGTCAGCCACAATGCGGTGACAGCTATAAATAGCCCAAGCGCAAACAGGAGAATCATTGGAGCGCGTTGGCCGCGGAACAGTAAATCAGATCCCCAACCAGAAAACAGAGCGCCGGTTAAACCACCGAGTTCAAACAGGGAAAGTGTCGCATTGGCACTGAGCAGATTGGCGCCATGTGTTTCCGACAACCACAGATTTCCCCAATCGTTAATTGCCATTCTGATGAGATAGACCAGAATGTAGGAGCATCCTAGCAACCAGATAGTTTTGTTAGTTAAGATGGTATCCCGCAATATCTGCATCATCGGCATGGGGGATGATAGCTGTTCGTGTCGAAGCTCCAGTAAATCCTGCCGCCACTGCCCCACACTGGGCAAACCGTGCTGTTGTGGTATGTCGCATAACTGATGGCAGAGCCAGATGCCTAATAAAATGCCGATAATCCCCGGCATCATCAGCGCTGTTTGCCAGCCGTAAGTTGTCGCCAGAAAAGCGGACAACATTGGCACGGTAATGCCAACAATATTAATGGAGATATTCCAGTATCCCCACCAGAAGCCGCGCTCATTGCGGGAGTACCAGTGTGTCAGCAATCTGGCGCAGGGGGGCCATCCCCAGCCCTGAAAGAAGCCGTTCAGTGTCCAGATGATCAGCAGTGCAGAAAATGATGAACAGAAAGCGAAGATAATGTTTAACACACCTGTCATCACTAATCCGGCCCCCATAAACCAGCGATAGCCAGTGCGATCATGAAATACGCCGGAAATAAATTTTGAGCTGCCGTAAGCCAGATAGAACAGAGTGGTTATCCAGCCAATATGCCCTTTATCCAATCCCAGTTCCAACTGCATAACCGGCATAACAAAGTTGAAGCTTTTTCGTGTCAGATAAAATGCGGCATAGCCAATGATCATGGAAATCAGCAAACGGCTGCGCCAGCGGCGATAGTGTTGTGAAATCTGTTTCTGGCTGGTGGCTTGCATACCCGGCTCCTCCATGAAAATGAAATATAAAGAAAGGTTGATGAAAATGGATGGGATAAGGTTTTAGGCAACTAGGAATAATTCCTAGTTATGCCTGATTTTCATCAGAATTTGTGGGCAGCTTAACAATTATACGCGTGCCGTTATCATTGCTTAACTGCCAATCTCCACCTAACGCGCGGATACGTTTTTCAATACCTTGGAGGCCAAATCCACCTTTTCTTTTATCTTCTGTAATGCCGATGCCGTTATCACTGATTCTGAGTTCGATCACATCCCGGCGCTGTCGCAGGATGATAGCGATTCGAGTCGCTTTGGCATGTTTGCTGACGTTGTTCAGTAACTCTTGAACCAGACGGTAAAGGGTAAAAACCACTGTTTCATTGGTTGGATTTTGAGGAAGTTGGTAGTCCAACCGGCAATCAATCTGTTGTTCCTTAAACGCAAATTCATGGATCAGATGGTGAAGCGCTTTTTCTAAGGACATCTCTTCCAAAACCGGTGGGCGCAATTGGCGTAATAATTGACGGGTGGATTGGTGGATCTGTTGGGCCAGGTTATTGATCTGTTCCGCGATCATTTCTGTTGCCGGGGTGATGGCGGTACGTTTTATCAGCGTTGCCTGAATTTGAATGGCAGTAATATTCTGACCAATTTCATCATGTAACTCGCGGGCAATACTTTTACGAATATCTTCTTCTGTGTGAACCAGCTTCTTCATCAGAGTATGGCGGGCGGTTAGTTCCTGCTCTAAGAGTTCATGGTAACGTTGTAAATTTTCAGCGAGCTGCTGTTGGCGGCTACGCCAGCCAGCAGAATCGAGAGCCGTTGCCAATACAGGGGATAGCGCCACCAGAATTGTTGCACGATAAGGGTGGGTATTAGGCTGAGAAAGGGTGATAACAGAATGATATTGTGAGTAATAAGTTGTTCGCTGCCGAGCCATAGCAGAATAATAATCTCAGTGGCTAATAAGGTGGGCAAGTAACGACGTCCCAGGAGGATAAACAGTGCCAGCCGTAACCCTTGTGGCAGAAGTAGTGTAGCTTGTTGTCCATTGTCATTCAGGTAAAAGCTGATGGTCCACAGAGCAAGCCAGCTCAGCGAATAAAAAATCATCAGAAAGAGTGATAACAGGCCAAATCGTGATCCTCTGTTCATGGATTCCCCATTAGAATCTGGTGTTGCAGAGCGTAATGAACCAGATCAATGGTGCTATCGCACTGGAGCTTGCAGAGAATATTGGCACGATGCACGTGAACTGTTTTGTGACTGAGATAAAGTTGTTCTGCGATAGTTTTGACATTAATGCCATTGATCAGCAGATCAAATATTTCCCGTTCTCTGGGGGTTAGCACTTGCAGTGCTGTAACCTTCTGTGATGTTTGACGCAGTGCTTTTAGTGCATCAGCGCACAAATAGCAGCCGCCTTGATGTACGGAGCGTACTGCCTGAACTAATTCTTCCGGGCCGCATCGTTTGGTGAGATAGCCGCAGGCGCCGGCATCCAGCGCACTTTGGACAAATGCGGTGGTGTCATAAATACTGAGAATAATGGTACGAAAATCAGGTCGTTTTTGCCGTAACCGAGTGAGCAGGTGCAAACCACTTTCATCCGGCATCGCGATATCCATCACGGCAACATCAATCGGGTTTCTGAGTAAACCCAACCAAGCTTCTTTGGCATTGGCGTATTGCCCGGCGATTTCAAGATCATTTTCAAGCATGAGTAATTGGGCAAAACCGGAACGGACAACTACGTGGTCGTCAATAAGTGCAACTCTAATCATAATTTTTTTAACGAATAAATGGTAAATACAATAAGTTACATGATGTGCAGGAAAGGCAGGTTGTGCAAATTAATCAACTAAATCTGCAAGAAAGCTAACAAATTTAGCTATGAATTTATGCTCTGAGTACTGGCGTGGCGAAAGCCAGAAAAATGGGGATTAAAATATCTGGCACAATGACAACGCGCCCGTTTTAGCGCGTTGAAATAATATCAGGTAGATTTAATTTGGTTAATAATAAAAGGGTTAACCTGCAATAAGATAAGTAGCTTTCTTGCTGCGCCAGTGGGATAGCGGCGTTTACTTTCCCAGCTTTTTACCAGGTCATAGCTTACGCCAACTGCTATGGCAAACTCCTGTTGTTTCAGGCCAGTTGCTTCGCGTATTGCTTTAACATCAATTTCGGCAAAAGTGTGAACATGTTCCGGTTTTGGCGTCAATTCACCTTTTTCAATTTTCACCATTTCTTCTGCACTAGCTAGAAGATCAGCAAACAATTCATTTTTCATAAATACCTCAGCTGGCTTTCTCAGTAACTTGCATATGATATTTTTATCATACAGTTTAGCCTTGCTTGTTGTTTCACCAATTAATTTAATCCAAGAAAGTAGATACTTTCTTTAATGCTTTCTTCTGCTCTTCCGTTAAATTATCTTGTTCACTTTTTAGGTAGATTAATGCCAAATAAATACGACCTTTACGGGTGACATTATAGTAAATAACTCTAATACCACCCCGTTTTCCTGTTCCCTGACGGCCCCAGCGTATTTTGCGAAATCCACCAGTATCAGAAATAGTGTCCCCTTCTTCGGGGTCATTAATCAGAACTTCTTGAAACTTTCGATATTCATCATCAGTTAGCAGCGTTTGTCGTCTTTTACTGAAACCTTGTAGTTCAATGAACGTAAACATGGTGTCCTCTGATCAATTATCGTTTATGTAGATTGTATGTGTACCATGTACACTTTTGCAAGTATATTGGTGTACGTAGTACATATTTTGCCTATGGAACGACAAACTTACTTGTGATCCGCATTTTTACAAACCAATTTACTTCCTTCTTTGTGCCAAAATCTCAATGATTCCTTGTGTAATAGTTGCCTCTGTGCCGGTAATTTCGGTAGCAGTGTAAGTGTTGGCAGAAAACGAGTTAGTAAGATTGGTAAAAAATCTTATGCCCATCTATAACTTAATTGCCACCGAATCATCATTTGTTAATAAATTACTTTATGGAGCCAATTATTCGTGAATATTATTAAAATTCCCCCTCTGCCCAATCCATTCCCATATATGTTACATCCGTTAGTCAATGCGGGAGAGCCGGAAAATTGTGAGATTGAAATAGCTACGCGTGAATATGCGGATCGTTTCCATCTATATAGTAACGAAACACAGCGGCAACGTTTATGGAAAATGGAGAGTGCACGGTTGGCGGGGTTACTCTATCCAAAGGGGAGTAAGGAATTGTTGCAAGTAGGTTCAGATTTCGTGATGTGGGGTTTTGCCTATGATGATGAATATTGCGATGAAGGGCCATTAAGCATGAATCTTACCGCTTATATTCATAATGCGGCTCAATTACAACGCGCACTTGAGTCTCCTGAAAATCCGGTAAACAACGACCGTTACGCGATGGCAATGCGTGACTTACGTATTCGATTGGAACGCTATTCATCTCCTGCTTTAGCAGGTCGTTTTTTTGAGGTGATACGTACTTACATTATGACTGAAATGTGGAAGGCGGTGGAGCCAAAACCTTCGTTTGATGATTATTTGGTGATGCGTATGTATGGTGGTGGCGCTTGGGCATATCCTGTGTTAAGCCATATTATCGCAGGTATTAATATTAGTCAGGATGAGTTTGAAGATCGCCGCATCCGTGCATTATCAGAAATGATGGACTGCCTGACTGCATGGGATTGTGAAGCCTATGCTTATGCGAAGGAACAAGCACGGGCGATAGATGATAAGGAACATAATGTTATTAGTGTCATATGTCGACAATATGGTTATACGGTTGAACAGAGCATGGAGCATTATTGGGAACTCCGTTGGCGGGTAGTTAGCTTGTTCTTGCGGTTACAAAAAGAGGTATTGATTACCGCATCTCCTGAAGTTCGTGATTACATTAATGGATTGACTGCCTATTACAGTGGTGGTTTGTTCTGGGGTCAGACTTCTAAGCGTTATTGGTCCATCAGTGGTCTTTCCTACGACAATCTATTTGAAGGAGGATTGTGCACCGATATTCTGCCCTCGGAAAGTTTCGAATCACTGGGGCTTCCCTCTTTTGAGTGGTGGTGGGAATACGATCCAGCTCGTAAAACTCATATGAATTAACCCGTGCTACTGGACAACACCTGTCGGCCAAGTTGGGTACGGTGGATTCGAACCGCATTTGCACGGTGCAACCCAACTGCCGATAAGGCGCTACTTCGACGTCGATATAAAAAACTTCGCCCTAGAGATAAATCACGGCTTGTCAGTGATTGTTAACATGCTCACACTTTCTATTGCGGGCCAAACCCTTGGTCTGTAAGGGATAACGAGCGGAGAACATCATAGTGAAAGCATATCAACAGACAGTATCTGAATGGTTGCGCCTTGTTGGTGAACGCCAAGGTGTAGCTTTGAGCATTGGCAGCGATGGTCACTGTACAGTACCTTTCGGCCAAGGTGGTGAGTGCATCATCGAAGTGCCGGGTAATGATGACGTTCAGGCATTTTATTTCTATATTCCTTTGTTGCGATTGCCAGCAGATGAGCCGGGCCAGTTGATGTTGACCCGGGCTGCCCTTGAGTTGAATATGTTCGGTCTTACCACGGGCGGCAGTCAGATCAGTCTGGACAGTCGTACTAATTATCTGGTGTTGAGCTTCTCTGCATTGATCGAGATGTTCGACGAAACGACATTTATGCAGATTCTGGGAGAGTTTCTCGATCTTGGGATCAGCTTACAGTCTCAGTTTCAGGTGATCAGCACCCAGCAGAATGGCGCATCATCTGTGCTGCATCCATTACCCGGCTCAGCCATCGTATGCTGAATTTCGGTCGCCTGAATAACCAAGGAAAATAAGATGTCTATTCAAGGTATTGGGCACACTCCCAGCGCCACGGCATTGGCGCCCCTTTCGAACGGAGAAGTACAGACACCATCTCGTAATAATAATGTTCATCATCATCTTGCCTCTCATTACACCAGTACTGGTCTTGGTACTCAGGTGTCGCCGGGCAAGGTGATGACCACCACACTGAAATATCTGACATTGAGTGCCCCGGCTCGCAAGATTGGCACTGCCATACAGGGAGGACATGACTCCCATGCACAGAGTGCCAAAGGTAAGGCGCGTTACTGGACTGGGGCCATTATCAAGGGATTGGCTAATATCACGGGCGGTGCCAGTAGTGTAACGAGTGGTGCAATTTCAGTCGGTGTTACAGGCGTTAAAAACCTGGCGGAATCCACAGGGCGTTTGCTGGCATCTTCTGCCTTGGGGCTGGCTGGAGCGGGCGCGAAGGGGGTCTCGCACCTACCGCTTGGCGCATCTGATCGTTTGCAGGCTGGAACGCGTGCCGAGCAATTGCTGAATTCTGCCAAGGTGATCGCCAAACCTGCGTTTGTGGCTAAAGCGGAGCAAGAGCCGTTGAATGCTGTGGGAGCTAAGGCAGTGATGGATGCGGCTCAATTGGCGAGAATTAGTTGCTCCAGTAGCTATCGGGATATGCCTGCGAGTTACAGTCATGCCACTTTAGCTGATATCCCGTCCTCAATACTGGCTCGCCGGGAGGATGGCAGTGGCGGAACTGGCAGTGAGTTAACTCTGCATGTTCGCCCCAGCAAGGGGGAGAATGATCCTTTAATCCTTGAGGGAGACGGCTGGTCTGCGCTCAAGGTTGCTGTTTACAAACGTGACGATACTATGGTGCTCTCCTTCGTGGGCACCCAGCCAACTAAGCGTCCTGGTACGGTGAAGAGTGATGTCGGCGCTGCTTTGGGGATCAAGGACAGCGCGTTTCAGGATGCTGACCGTTTGGTCAAGGCTTTTACTAAACAATATGGCGGCAAGGTTGAGGTTCTAGGCCACTCCTTGGGCGGCGGGCTGGCGCAATATGCGGGCATCAAACATGGGATCAAGGTCACCGCATTCAACAGCATGGGATTGCATGTAGGATTACGGGATCGGCTGGCCGACAAGTTGGATAGTGCCAACGTCACCCACATCAATACCAGTAGCGATCCGCTGAGTCAGAAGGTCGAACATGGTATTTGGGGGTTGGATGCTTCTTCTCAGGTAGGTAAGCGTTATGTAATTGAGCATTCAGGTGGTCACCGTATGGAGTCGGTGACCGCAGGTTTGGAAGCCTTACTGGCTTAATGACTCGATATGTTAGGACAGCGCCTCCTGCGGGAGGCGCTGTCGCTGCCAATAGACAACTGTATTTAACGCAATTGCACCTTATTTCAGTGCCTTGAGGATTTGCCAGGCTGCTTTGATGCGCGCCTCGTTGGGGTAGTTTTTGTTGGCCAGTAGCACAATACCCATTTGCTCTTGCGGCACAAATGCGACATACGCTCCGAAGCCATTGGTGGAACCGGTTTTATTGATAAAAAGCGCATCCGTTGGCGGCTCTGGCGGCGATAGTTCCGTGGTTTTGTTGGCCTGATAAGCGATCTGCGCCGAGTTGCCGCTCAGTACCTGCTCAAGGGTAACGGGCCAGTGATAAAGCTCCCAGCCCAGCCCTTGCGTCATCTCCCCCACCCGGTAATAGCCGGTATGGGTTGCCCGAATGGCCTGTGCCAGTTTGCTGTCACCTACGCGGGAAGGATCGATATTCGCATCCACGAAGCCGATCAGCTCTTGTGCACTGGTTTTCAGACCATAGGCTTCCTCATCCAGTACGCCGGGAGTGATGCGAATCGGTTTATTCTCTTTTGAATAACCCAATGCATAATTTTTCATCTCCTGTTCGGGCACGTTAAACCGGGTATGGTATAGACCAAGTGGTGAAAGGATTTGGTTTTTCACCAGTATTGAGTAAGGTTTTTCAAGGCGTTGGGCAACGATATAGCCCGCCAGGCCAATGCTGGGATTGGAGTACTGGCGGTAGGTTCCGGGCGTGTACTTTGGCTGCCAGTGCTGAAACCAGTCCACCATTTTGTTATTGCTGTCGATCTCATCAGGGAATTGTAACGGCAGGCCGCCCGCGGTGTAGGTGGCAATATTCAGCAGGTTTATGTTGTCAAAGGCGCTGCCTGCAAGCGGTTGAAAATGCTGGCTGGCCTTATCGGAGAGGGAAATGGCTCCCGTCACCTGCGCCCAAGAAATCAGGCTGCCGGTAAAGGTTTTGCTGACCGATCCTATTTCAAAGAGGGTCTCTTTGGTGACCGGCGTGTTGCTCTCTTTTGATGCGTCACCGTATTGATAGAAAAAATGTTGACCGCGGAAAGTCACCGCAATCGCCATTCCTGGAATGTCATATTCCTGCATCAGGGAGTGTATGGTCTTATCAACGGTATTTGTCAGATGGGGCTGATCGGGTGTATTCGAGGCTTGAGTGCCGAGAGAAGCGGCAAGCAGCAAACTGCCAGTCAGCACCGAAAATCGTTTTGTCATGTGGCGTGTCCTTCAATTACAGTGAGAGCTTTCAGTCTTGGATTCTATCAGGATTTACACGCCAGCAGGAGGTAACAAGGTAAAAAGAGGTGTCCTAAGATTATTCCCCGTGGGAAGCTCAACGCTTTATCGCACAATAGCCTCCTTCTTCACCTGGTGATAGCCCTGGGTAACGGTTCTGAATTCAAAAATGGCTGTCATTTTGCCCGTTATTTGGGGGAGTTCCCAAAGAGCACAGTAGTGGTGGGAATACGATCCGCCCGTAAAACTCGTATGAATTAAAGAATAACGAATGAAAAGGATTGCTTGTTAATAAAGTGATTGTCTGTATCCCATCATGTCTGAGGCGTATTTTATCCAGTATCAATTCATTTTCATGCTTTAGTTCAAAATAACGAATAATCCTAAATTGATTGAATTATGATTGTTTGGGGTTGTTATTCTTTTTCGTAGATATTTTCAACGCATTATGCCATAAGAATTGAATGGGCATTTTAGTAAAATTCTTTGTTATCAACCATATGATCTGCTCGGTAAGATTTACCTACTTTTACAATTATTAACCGCTAGTTTAGTTGTATATCATTTTCTGTTCGTTTTACACTTCAGGCAGTTTAGTTTATTTATCTGAAAATTTAAGTGTTGGTGATCTGGTTAATCAGCTTGTGCTATGCGCAGTCTCAATTATTCGATTAAGAAACTAATGAAAATGACAGAACTTAAAGTATGTCCGAAGTAACACATACAGGCATCTCACGTTCAAATTATCACTCATGTGAAGGAGTCGAAGATGAAAAAACAACAGCTTAGGCTGGCGGTTTTGTGTCTGTTACTGGCTGCTTGTAGCCAGTTTCCGGCGCAGGCAGGCGTGATTATTGCGATTAACCATACCAAATGGGCGATTAACCGGTTCAGTGTGGATGATACACCGGGTATCGATATTATCGGACCGTATCAGGGTGGTGGGGGTGGTTGCTGCTATAGCGTACCAGCGAAATGGAAACCGGGTATGACGGTCCGGGTGGATTGGGAGGCAGGTGAGGCATCAACAAAGGGGTTTCCCGGTTTTGCTGATGAAGAAAAATATTTAGCTTGGCGTAATAAATTACGGGCTAATAATCGCCAGCATAGCCAGGTAGTGCCGGTACCCGATTATACCGGGCAGCGCACCTGCGGTATTACGGTGCATTTTTTACCCTGTGATCAGGTTAAAGTCACTACCTCCTGCAACACCTATAACAGCCCCAATTATCCGATAAAAGAACCTTTACAAATGAAGGAGCCCAAAGTATGTCCGAAATAAATCATAACGATGCTGTCTGGTTGCCCGCCCTTTTCCCGGCTCAGGGACGGTTGCCAGCTCGGGATTACCTGATTAGGCAAAATTGCCGCCAACAAATTAGTCAAGAGAGAGCTTACCATCAGGAGCTCTGTCTGGCTGCGGATCGTCGGGTGGCACCGCCCTGCTGTAAGACCCTGCATGTCAGCCTGTTCTTTGACGGGACCGGCAATAATTTATATAACGACCTTTATCAGGCCGTTCCTAACCACCCGACCAATATTGTCCGCCTTTTCCAGGCGACGATTGGGGCTGGTTATGCGGGTGGCGCGGCAGGTAAGCCGTTGCTGGATGATATCGACAGCACCGGTGGAAAGTACTTTAAGTATTATATTCCCGGTGTGGGCACCCCCTTCCCGGAAATTAATGATCTGGATTACACCACTTTAGGACTGGCCGCTGCTGACCGGGGTGAAGACCGGATCAACTGGGCGTTGCTGCGGTTGATTGATGTATTAAAACGCGTATTAGCAAACGACAAAATTGATGATACTGCTTGTCAAAAATCCCTTGAGGCGATGGCCACGACATGGCACACGCTGGGTTTGGGTGGCGCACATAACCGTTATGCCGAGTTTTATAAGCAATTTTCTGGCTTAAAACGTGAGCTAGTCATAGCCCGCAGCCAGCCGGGACGGGGCAAATCCAAACTGCTGGGGATGAAGTTGTATGTGTATGGTTTTTCCCGTGGGGCAGCAGAGGCACGGGCCTTTGTCAACTGGCTGGCTGAACTGTTGCCGCCCCCCAAAGAGGATAACTCGAAGCCGTCGCAGTGTCTGCAAGCGAAAAACGAAACCGACCCGGAGTGTAACTTGCCCATCAGTGTGGAGTTTCTCGGGCTGTTTGACACGGTGGCGTCGGTCGGGGTGAGCCATGTGGTTCCTGTCGTTGAAGGCCATATGGCCTGGGCAGACGGCACGCAGGAGCTGCCATCGGAGGAGACTTACGGCGGGTTGGTGAAACGTTGTGTGCATCTGGTCTCGACCCATGAACAGCGGTTGAGTTTCCCGATGGACTCCATTCGCCGTTCGGACGGCACTTATCCGACAGGCAGTACTGAGGTAATTTATCCTGGGGTGCATTCTGATTTGGGCGGCGGTTATCCACTAGGTGAACAGGGCAAGTCAATAGGTAAAACAGATGGTCTCCTTTTATCACAAATTGCTTTGCATGAAATGTATGCTGCGGCTTTTGATTCCGGTGCACCTTTAAAAGTGCCAGAAGATACTTTGCCTACAGATTTAGCCAGAAATGCTTGGCGTAAAATGCCACTTGATGTAGTTGATGAATTTCTCATTAGCTCGCAGCTAGTCAACCGCTTCAACGCCTGGCGTGAAGTCACCCTGGGCCTGGAGATGCCTAAACAACCCTTGTCGGAAGAGGAAGCTGCCCGCTTTGAACCGGTACGGTCAGCTGTGGCGCTGGAGCAGGCCATGAAAAACCAGCTGGACTGGCTGACGGCCTGGCGTATCAACCGTTACGCCGGCGGTACGCTGCTCAGTACGCCGTTTTTCCATGAAGCCCCCAACCGTGATGCGAAAAAAGCCCACTATGAGCAAAGTCAGCAGGCGCAGGAAGAAAAGCAACAGGCGGTGTTAAAGCAACGGAAAGCCCAGCGGACGGCTTTCGCTTCTAACGGTGGACGGGGAGAGCCACCGGTGTTGTCCCCGGGAGTGCCGGATTTTGACCCGGAAACTGCACAGAATCAGTTGCGGGAAGCAGCCGCGGAATTTAGCCGTGACTACCGGGGAGAACGGCGTGAAATACACAGTGTGAAGCAATTTGTTGTTGATGACATTCTGGGCAATGCCCTTTATCTGTTGAACAGTGATGATGAGGATAAGGAATATCAGCAAATGAAAGCGGCGGGAGAGGTATTGGTCAAACGGCTTTTTCGGTCAATCCCGGCGGGAAAAACCGGTCAACCAGAATCACCGGAGTCATTGCTGGTCGACCTGTATGACAATCAGGTGCATGATTCCCGCGCCTGGTTTATGTACTCTACGCTGGATACGCGCGAGCCGGAGGGCGGTTATTTCCGTTACCGGGTGATTTACTTCGGCAAAATGTGTAATAAACCCCTGTCGCTTTTGACGGTGAGCGGCAATGTGGTGGGGGCTGTGTCACCGGTTGGCAGTGCCTTGTTTATCTTCAAACGGAAAAAAGTCGGCAACATGGTGGCGGATGCCATCGACGAAGTTCACTGTACTCAGCTGGACGTGAGCGCCCACGATTTATCCACCCGGGAACTGATCCCCATGTTACCGGACGCAGAGCAGACGAAAGCGTTCACCCATCATGTGGGCGAGGTGACCGGTCAGCAGAGGCAGTTTATTGAAGCGCGGCGATTGCAAATCGGCAAAGAGAATCTCAAAGCGCGTTGGGCAGGAAAGACGCTGGAACCGACTCCGCTAGGGGAGCCGGAGAAATGAAAAACGTTATCCGTCAGGGCGATAGCCTGCATGAGTACGGTTATTCTAAGTCTCCAGAATGGCAAGTAAGTCGTTAATGTTGTTGCCTGAGTACTGACTCAGGCTAATATCATCCAGCCACTATAGATCTGTTTTCTCCGCTAATTATCTCTTTAATTTGAATGAAAGAGGTTTCAGCCAATAGACACCCAATCACAAAATTTGTGATCTCTATTACCGGACAAAATAAAACTTTGCGGTTGCTGATTGAAAACCAAGGGCTTTCGTTTCTTTATGTCAATTGTTACCCAAAATGTGGATGAAAACTGATTTTTTGGGTAAATAGCCAGTAACCAGAGAATTTAATATTTTCTTTCGCTTTGTTTCTAATCGAAACCTTTTATGCCAGTTTTTGGTTATATAATAGACTGTAATAGCGATCACAATTTCGTTTGGTTGCTTTTGCTGTAATTAAATCGAAAGAGAGGGAAAGCAATTCATCACAGGCGGCATAAATTTGTCGCTGAAAATCTGAGGAGTATAACGGAATGGCTGTGGATACCGTAAAAAGACGTGAACAGATTATCGACTTGCTGTGCCATGAGGGCAGCGTACGTGTTGAACATTTGAGCACCCGTTTTGGGGTTTCCAGCGTCACTATCCGTAATGACCTGCGTTATCTGGAGCAAAAAGGCTGCGCACTGCGTTCTTATGGCGGTGCCATGCTAAATCAGCAATTCGCCTTTGATCGCCCTTTGCAAGATAAAGGCCGGATGAATCGTGATGTGAAATCGCGCATTGCGGCTAGGGCGGCACAGTTTGTTCAGGATGGTGATGCCTTGATCCTTGACTCCGGTTCGACTACCACGCAAATCGTACCATTTCTTAAAGAGCGACGTGATCTGGTCGTCATGACTAACGCGTTGAATATCGCCTATGAACTGGCGGGATTTGACCGGATGGAGGTGATGGTGCTTGGCGGGAGTGTGCGTCAGAACTCCTACTCGCTCTATGGCCCGGCGGCGGAACAGCAATTGCGTCAATATCGCTTTGACATCCTATTTCTTGGCGTCGATGGTTTTGATCTGGAAGCAGGGATAACCACGCCACATCCCGGTGAAGCCCACCTTAATCGCGTAATGTGTGAGGTGGCGCATGAAATTATCGCGGTGGCGGATGCCAGTAAATTTGGGCGCAGAAGCTTTTGCCTGATCCGTCAGGCCGGGCAGATTCATCGGCTGATTACTGACAGTCGGATCCCCGATAACTACAGGCGGGCATTAATTGAACTCGGCGTGGATGTGGTTATTGCCGACGAATAGTTCTTACCGAGATTCTTGCCCGCATGGGAGACACCATGCAGTCACTATTACAACTTATCCGTCGTCACAAATCAGGTGAAGCAGTGGGGATCTATTCGATCTGTTCCGCTCATCCTTGGGTATTGGAAAGTGCTTTGCGCGTCGCTAAAGAGCGTAAGACCTCGGTATTGATTGAAGCAACCTCTAATCAGGTCAATCAGTTTGGTGGTTATACTGGGATGCAACCTGCTCAATTCCGGGATGCAGTTTGGCAACAGGCCGATCGCATTGGTTTACCGCGTGATCGTGTCTGGTTAGGGGGCGATCATCTTGGACCCAATGCTTGGCAGGATCTTCCCGCTGAACAGGCAATGAAACTGGCTGAAACGTTGATACACGATTATGTGGCGGCAGGGTTTCGTAAGATACATCTCGATTGTTCAATGTCCTGTTTGGATGATCCAACGCCGCTTGGCGACAAGGAGGTTGCGGTACGTGCGGCTCGTTTGTGTCAGGTAGCAGAACGTTGTTGGCAGCAGGTGGGGGGAGAACCACCGGTTTATGTGATAGGTACCGAAGTGCCGGTACCGGGTGGAGCGAAAGAAGCATTAGCAGGAATGCAAGTCACGACGCCTCAGGCTGCGGCGACAACGTTGAGTGTACATCAACAAGCCTGGCAGTTGGCTGGATTGGAACCGGTATGGCCACGGGTGATTGCGATGGTGGTGCAACCCGGGGTGGAGTTCGATCACCATTGTATCGAACATTATCAACCTGAACGTGCAGCGGCACTGAGTCAATATATCGAATCTCAACCCTATTTAGTCTATGAAGCTCATTCTACTGATTATCAAACGGCGCAAGCTTACCGTGAATTGGTACGTGATCACTTTGCCATTTTGAAAGTCGGCCCAGCTTTGACTTTTGCTTTACGTGAGGCGCTTTTCGCACTCGATAAAATCGATGGTGAATGGAATGGGGAACAAGACGCGGCTCATCTGTGTGCTACGTTAGAACAGGTCATGCTTGAGCAGCCGGAGCACTGGAATCGCTATTACCACGGTACATCGCATCAACAGTTTATTGATCGTCAATACAGTTTGAGTGATCGCATTCGTTACTACTGGCCGCATCCGCAGGTACAACAGGCAGTGAATACCTTGATGGATAATCTGCGTTGTCGTCCGGTTTCCCTTTCACTGTTGAGTCAGTACCTGCCGGAGCAGGCGCAGGCCGTTAATGCCGGAAGGTTGGATAATGACCCACATGCCTGGGTGTTGGATAAAATTCGTTCTGTGCTCTTGAGCTATGCGCAGGCTTGTGAGCTTGGGGTACAAGGAGTTTTAGCATGAATGAGCTGTTTTCCTATGCCGAAGTCTGGTTGCGTGAGCACCATGCGTTGCATACTGCCAGAGAGATTCATCAACAGCCTGAGCTTTGGCGTCAGTTATATCAAAATCTGCAACGTGAGGAAGCGTTGTGGCGACCCTTTTTGCAGCCTTTATTGTCTGATCCAGAGTTACAGATAGTGCTGTGTGGCGCAGGTTCCTCCGCGTTTATCGGGCGCGCATTGGCGCCTTGGTTGCGTGAGCAGTGTGGACTGAATGTGGTCGCGTACAGCACCACAGACATTGTGCCTTCTCCTTTGCAATATCTCGATCCAACGCGTCTGACATTGCTGATTTCCTATGGGCGATCGGGCAATAGTCCAGAGAGCGTGGCGGCGGTAAAACTGGCGGATCAGCTCCTGTCACGCTGTTATCACCTGATGCTGACCTGTAATCCCGGCGGTGCGTTAGCGTGTTATGCCGAAGGGTGCTCTCACGTCTGTTCGTTGAATATGCCACAGGGTTCTCATGACCAAAGTTTTGCTATGACGTCCAGTTTTAGCTGCATGACGTTAGCAACAGTGCTGCTGCTAGGGCCATTGACGTTGGAACAGAGTAGGGCGTCGTTGATGGCGATGACCGCGTTGTGTGAGCGGGAAAGGGGGCAGTGGCAGGCACAAATTAAGCGGCTGGCCCGTTGTGGTTTTAAACGCATGATGTGTTTGGGTTCCAGTTGTTTTACTGGGGTAGCAGAGGAGGGAGCGCTCAAGATGCTGGAGTTGACTGCCGGGCACGTCACGACGCGTTACGATTCGTCAATGGGGGTGCGTCATGGGCCGAAGTTTATGATCGAACGCGATACGTTGGTGGTCATGATGCTTTCGGCTGATCAGTATCGTCGTCGTTATGATCTCGATCTGTGGCATGAGCTGAATCATGACGGATTGGCGTGTCAAATTGTTGCACTGAGTGGCACACAGGGGAAAGGGTTCACGGTGGTTAACAGTGAACAAGACGATATCTGGCTGTTGTTCCCCTATTTGATATTTTTGCAGATGCTGGCGTTTGAAACCTCGCTGGCACTGGGCATAACGCCAGACAATCCATGTCCGACAGGGGAAGTCAACCGCGTGGTGAAGGGGGTGGAAATTTATCCTTATCATCCATCGTATTCACCAAGAATAAAATGTATCAGGAGTGATTATGTCGATACCGAACATTTTAATGACTCGAATTGATAACCGGTTGGTGCATGGTCAAGTCGGTGTGACCTGGACCAATTCACTGGGGGCCAATTTGGTATTGGTGGCTAATGATCACGTTGCCGGTGATTTGATGCAGCAAAATCTGATGGATATGGTGGTTTCTGATGGGGTTCAGACGCGTTATTTCACCCTGCAAAAAACCATTGATGTGATTCATAAAGCGGCTGAGCGCCAGAAAATTTTTATCGTCTGTAAAACGCCGCAGGATGTATTGACGTTAGTAAAAGGCGGTGTACCGATCCGCTTCGTTAACGTGGGTAATATGCATTTTGCTGAGGGAAAGCGTCAAATCCATAAGACGGTTTCGGTTGATGATAGCGACGTGGTGGTGTTTCGTGAGTTGGAACAACTGGGCGTCACTTGCGAAATTCGGCGAGTGCCGGATGAAGCGGGAGAACCTATCGCCAAATTGCTGGTTTGAGGGGGGAGTTATGCTGATTGATGCGATATTGATTGGGTTACTGGCTGGATTGGCCGGGGTGGATCTGTTCGACGGGTTGACTCATTTTCATCGTCCAGTGGTGATTGGGCCGTTGGTCGGGCTGATTTTAGGGGATGTGCAGACGGGTTTGCTGGTCGGGGGGACACTGGAGCTGGTCTGGATGGGAATGGTGCCACTGGCAGGTGCTCAGCCGCCAAATGTGGTGATTGGTGGCGTGATTGGTACGGCATTTGCTATTTTGACTCATGCTGATCCTAAGGTAGCGATTGGTATCGCGGTGCCATTTTCCATTGCGGTGCAAGGCTGCATCACCCTGCTGTTTACCCTGTTTTCACCCATGATGCATAAGTGCGATCAAATGGTGAAAGCGTTGAACTGGCGCGGCGTGGAGCGTGTGAACTATCTGGGTATCACCATTCTGTTTTGTTTCTACTTTATCGTGGCATTTCTACCGGTCTATTTCGGTGCCGATGCTGCCAGCGTCATGGTACAAAAGGCGCCGCAATGGTTGTTGGATGGTCTGGCGGTTGCGGGCGGCATGATGCCTGCTATCGGTTTTTCTATGCTGATGAAAATCATGATGAAAAAGACTTATATCGCTTATTTCATTTTAGGTTTCATTTCAGTCACATTCCTCAATATGCCGATTATTGCTGTAGCTCTTGGCGCTTTTGCGATTGCATTGATCGATTTCTTTAACCGTTCCCGTATGGAGGAGGCCGCTGAACGCAGCGTGCCTACCACTCAATCTCAGGAGATGGAAGATGGCATTTAACGGCACCGATGCGGCGATGGCTGCTAAAGCTGAGAACAGGATGGCGCAGGCGCTGGCAACCAGCCAGGTTGAGCAGGATGACTATCAGGACACGATACCGAGTGAGGATCTGACCAAAGGCGATTTGAATCGTATGGCGTGGCGCTCTTTGTTGCTACAGGCGTCATTTAACTATGAGCGTATGCAGGCGGGGGGCTGGTTGTACACCTTGATCCCGGGTCTGCGTAAGATCCACAAGCATCCGCAAGATCTGGCGAATTCTATGAAGATGCATATGGAGTTTATTAATGTGCATCCGTTTGATGCCACCTTCCTGTCTGGTTTGGTGCTGGCAATGGAGCGAAATAAGGAGAAAATTTCCACTATTCGCGCCGTGAAAGTGGCGCTAATGGGGCCGCTAGGTGGGATTGGCGATGCATTGTTCTGGTTGACTCTGTTACCCATCTGTGCAGGTATTGGGGCTTCTCTGGCGCTACAGGGCAGTCTGTTTGGTCCCATCATATTCCTGTTGTTGTTCAACATTGTGCATTTTGGCTTGCGTTTTGGTCTGGCGCATTATGGCTATCGTGCAGGAACCAGTGCGTTGGCATTGTTGAAAAAGCATACCAAAAAGATCTCCCATGCCGCTTCGATAGTAGGAATGACGGTAATCGGGGCGTTAGTGGCTTCCTATGTTCATCTCTCGACGCCGGTGGTGATAAACGCCGGTAAGGCCAGTGTGGCGTTGCAGAAGGATGTGCTGGACAAACTAATGCCTAATTTGTTGCCGTTGTGTTTCACCCTGCTAGTGTTTTGGTTGATGAAAAAAGGATTTTCCCCGGTCAAGTTAATTGGTTTGACGGTTGTGATCGGTATTGTAGGGAAGTTTGTGGGTTTTCTTTAATAAACGGCACCGAGGAGAGGGAATGTTAGGTATTGTAATCACCGGTCATGGACATTTCGCCAGTGGGTTGTTGCAGGCAGTGGAACAAGTTGTCGGACGACAACCGCAGTGCTGTGCTGTCGATTTTCCTGAGGGAATCAGTACGCAACAATTATTGGTGTTGTTGGAGGCGGCCTGCACAGCCTGTGATAGTGGTGAGGGTATCATTATTCTCAGTGATTTACTGGGTGGATCACCATTTCGACAGGCGGCGCAACTGGCAATAGCTAATCCATGTTATGAAGTTATTGCCGGTACGAATATGCAATTGGCGGTAGAGATGGTGCTAGATCGTGAAGGTATGACGCTGGAAACATTTCGTGATACGGCGCTGGAGTGCGGGCGGCGGGGATTAACCAGCTTGTGGCATGAACAGCAGAAACGAGGGTATGACAGCCCGAATCTGGATGGCATTTGAGGAGCTTATATGTATCTGATTTCCAGTCGTCAAATGTTGAAAAAAGCCCTGCGTGAAGGCTATGCGGTTCCTGCTTTTAACGTCCATAATCTGGAAACTGTCCAGGTGGTAGCGGAAACCGCTGCACGCTTGTCATCACCGGTTATTCTGGCAGGTACGCCGAGTACTTTCAGTTATGCGGGGACTAACTACCTAGTGTCAATCTGTCAGGATGCTGCTCGTCGCCACAATCTGCCGCTAGCGTTGCATCTCGATCATCATGAGGAACTGGAGGATATCAGTCATAAAGTGACCGCAGGTGTGCGCTCGGTAATGATTGATGGCTCGCATTTACCCTTTGAAGAGAATATTCGTAAGGTGGCTGAGGTGGTACGATTTTGCCATCGTTACGATGTTAGCGTTGAGGCGGAATTGGGGCGGCTAGGCGGGCAGGAAGATGATTTGCAGGTCTCCAGTGCCGATAGTTTTTTTACCGATCCGCTGGCAGCAAAAGCCTTTGTTGCCCGTACCGGTATTGATTCTCTGGCGGTAGCGATTGGTTCTGCGCATGGTTTGTATCATGGTGAACCGCATTTGGATTTTGATCGGCTAGCGGCAATCTGTGAACAGGTGGATATTCCGTTGGTGCTACATGGTGCATCGGGTATTCCTGAAGTGATGATACAGCAGGCGATTGGTCTTGGTGTATGCAAAGTCAATGTGGCGACCGATCTGAAAATTGCTTTTTCTGATGCGGTAAAGCGTTATTTCATTCAGCATCCAGATGCGAATGATCCACGTAAATATATCGCGCCAGGAAAACAGGCTATGCAGGCAGTAGTAGAAGAAAAAATCCGGATTTGTGGCAGTGCAGGTAAGCTGTATTCGTGAAGGTTCTATTTTTTCATCCTGACTATTAAGGAAACTGCTGTGAAAATAAGAACGTTAAATAAAATCACGTTAAGTTTATTAGCGAGTTCCATGTTGTATAACACCCCAGTCTGGGCAGATAGCTGGCTGTTGGACGGTAACAATTACCATGCAACGGTTAGCGACGAACACGGTAAAGTGACGCAATTAAAATTTGAAAATCCAACAAACCACGATCAAATCATCATTGACAATCTGTTTGAAATCACGTTGAAATCGGGAGAAAAGCTCACGGCTAAAGATTTTCAGATTACTGACATTAGCAAAAAGCGCAATCGTATTGTTGTCTCCCTGAAACATGGCGACATTCAGGTAAAAAATATCATTACTGTGGAGGATAAAGATAAGTACGGCTCGTTTGAAATCACTATTACACCGCAGGAAAACCCGTTGGAGCTCAGCTCTGTCTCGTTGATGCCATTTCGCACTAAAACCCCTTTTGTTCACGGCTCTATCGTCAGTTCACCGATTGTCAGCGATAACTTCTTTATTGTTCCCGGTAATCCATTGATTACTACTGAGGCTTATAAAGGGAGCGCTTCGCAAAAAATTGCGCTCTCTATCCCGTTAGAGCCGGGGAAAACGTTAAGTTATAAGACGTATATTGGTGTTTATCAGGAAGGGCAATTGCGGCGCAACGTCAATGAGTTTTTGAACAATGCGCGTCCGCGAAAATATAGTCCTTACCTACATTACAACTCTTGGTACGATATTGGTTATTTCACGCCTTATACCGAACAAGAGGCGTTGACCCGTATCAAGCAGTTTGGGCAGGAGCTGGTGACTAAGCGCAGTGTGAAGTTGGGTGGTTATCTGTTTGATGATGGTTGGGATAATCTTAAAGGCGATTGGGGTTTTAGTCAGGCATTTCCCCATGAGTTCAAAAATCTCAAACAGGAAGCAGATCAATATCGTGCTCGTTTAGGTATTTGGCTTTCTCCTTGGGGCGGTTATGGTAAACCGGGTGAGCAGCGTGTTTCTCATGCGGAGGAGTTTGGTTATGAAGTGATAGATGGCAGATTTGCGCTCTCAGGCCCTAATTACTACGCCAATTTCCATAACCGGGTACTCAACCTGATTCAACAACAAAATGTATCCATGTTTAAGCTGGATGGCACCGGCAATGCTGATCGTGTGATTAAGGGGAGTTCATTCACCAGTGATTTTGATGCCGCTATCCATCTGATTGAAGATATGCGCAGTACAGGCAATGAGCTGTTTATCAACTTGACCACAGGCACCAAAGCCACGCCTTCTTGGCTATTTTTCGCCGACTCTATTTGGCGTGGCGGCTATGATGTGGAGTTTCACGGTACAGGTTCCAAAGTGCAGCAGTGGCTTACCTATCGTGATGCAGAAACTTATCGTAATGTCGTCAGAAAGGGGCCGCTGTTCCCACTGAATTCGTTGATGCTGCATGGCATTGTTTATGCTAAACAGGCTAAGCATCTGGATAAACAGTCACCTAAAGATTTTGCCGATCAGGTTTGGAGCTATTTTGGCAGCGGCACTCAGTTACAAGAGATGTATGTTACTCCTGAACTGTTGACCACCGAGGATTGGGATATGCTGGCAAACGCGGCGAAATGGTCAGAGAAAAATAAAGATGTGCTGTTTGATACCCATTGGATTGGTAAAGATCCTACCGATCTAGCGGTGTACGGTTGGGGAGCCTGGAGTCCGAAAAAGTCGATTATTACTTTGCGCAATCCTGCTGATGAAGTGAAACAATATTATCTGGATCTGCAAAGTGATCTTGAGTTACCGGATAATCAACCTTCGGTATATGACGTTAATATCGATTATGGCGAGAACAACTCGTTGCCGAAGTTTATTAATAAAACGGCGTTGATTACCCTTCAACCGTTAGAGACACTGACCTTTTCTTTGACCCCATCGAAATAATCACAGTGTTATTAAACTGCCCTGAATAAACGACTTTATTCGGGGCAGTGATTATTTTGGGAAATTATTGTGATGGTGTCTTATCAGAAAAAAATCAGCATATTGTCAATAAATTAACATTTCAGACATATTAGATTTTGGTTCTGCTAATAACTTTTTCTGCCGCTATGTGTGATAGAAAACCTGAACGACTCCCGTATTCTGGATGATTTGCGACGAATTGATCGATACGGCGGATTAGCAATGATGGAAGAGTTACGTTGATTTTCTCTGACTTTCCCATTAATCGTGTAATATCCACATCAATTAATGCCCATATTGCTCCTATATATTCAGGGTCGGCAAGGTGGTTTTCTACGCTTGTCGCTTCTGGTACTGATTCATTATCATCAATCAGCAATTCGATATGCGCTTCAATTGCTTCGCGGACGCTTTCTAGTGCGTCTGTAAAATTATCCCCTCCAGAAAAGCAACCCGGGATATCAGGGACACGGACGCCAAAGGATGAATGGCCTTTATCAATCGCAACTGGATATAACATTTACACCTCCGAGAAGTGGACTTAAAGTCCCGCCTGTTTCTTGATACTTTTCAATGTTGGTAAAGGTATATCCTTTTGTGGGTGTTTTACCGTTACCAATCCTTGCTTGGTTGGATGTTTGAATTGATGGTGACTACCTTTAAACCCTCACGAGATACCATCCTTCAGCTTCGATCATTGCTATCGCGTTTCTACTATCCATCCTCCGGTTCTCTTGTTTTGTCTTGATGGGGTTATAGTAACCCTACAATGTTATGCGTCAAGGCTAGCGGGTATTGACGTTGTTATTAGCTAATGGAATAGCTAAAAAGCCGACCAGCTCGGTTTTATGAGCTAGTATGAATCATAAGAAGATCTTGTCAGAATTGCCTGTAACTTAGTGGTGGAAGTAAGTCACAGTAATTGTTTTTTTAAGAATCCACTTAAAGGGAAAAATTAATGAAAGCGTTGATCATAATTGACATGCTGAATGATTTTGTCACAGGAGCGCTCGCCAATGAGGCGGATGCGATGAAGATCGTACCAGTAATTAAACGGCTGATTGATCATGCTCGGGGCCATCGTGATTGGCTGGTGGTTTATGCTAATGATGCTCATCGATCCGGTGATCGGGAAATGAGTATTTGGGGCAGGCATGCAATGGCTGGAACGCTAGGTGCTAATGTCATTGAAGCATTGGCTCCTGTTGGAGCAGATCGTGAAATTGTTTTGCCTAAGCGATTTTATGGGGCTTTCGATGGAACCGATCTGGAAGAGGTTTTGAAAGCATATGGTGTGACGGAAGTTGTGTTAACCGGCCAACATACCCATTGTTGTGTTAGGCATACGGCCTATGGCGCGTTTATACGCGGTTATCGAATCAAAGTCTTGTCAGATGCTGTGTGTGTGTTTCCCGGTGTCGATCAGGAAGATGCCCTTAATTATCTTAAAACCATTTATGGTGCTGAAATTATAATGAGTACCGCGTTAGGCATGTAAATTGGGATAATGTGTTAATACAGTTGGAAATTGATCTGGCAGATGCCGGTGAATATTGGCACCTGCCAGCTAAATATTAACTAAGCAGCGGGTAAATTACGGCCATAATAAATTTCTTGTATCTCTTTTTTCAAAAGATGGGTAATTTTCTGCTTTTCAGTTTCACTCAGTTGCTCTGGTGTGGCATTAAATAGATAATCATTCAGGTCAAATCTTTTTAGCATCATTTTTGTATGAAATAGATTTTCCTGATAAATATTAACATCCATCATGTAATACTGCGATTGCACTTCTTCAGTCATATAATTCTGAATAGAACTGATTTCATGATCGATATAGTGTTTCATGCCATTCACATCTCTGGTGAAACCACGGACGCGGTAATCCATTGTGACAATATCTGATTCTAATTTGTGGATCAGATAGTTCAGCGCTTTGAGAGGTGAAATAACACCGCAGGTTGATACTTCAATATCAGCTCTGAAAGTGCATATGCCGCCGCCCGGATGGCTCTCTGGATAAGTGTGAACACAGATATGGCTCTTATCCAAATGGGCAACGACAGAATCAGGTAACGGACCTGGGTTTTCCGTGTTGTCTACATCCTTCGGGTCCATCGGCTCTTCGCTGACGAGTATGGTAACGCTTGCCCCTTGTGGGTCATAGTCCTGGCGGGCGATATTTAAAATATTTGCACCAATGATCGAACAGGTTTCGCTGAGGATTTCCGTTAAACGGTTAGCGTTATATTGTTCGTCAATGTAAGCGATATAACTATCCCGATCAGCTTGGCTTTTGGCATAACAGATATCGTAAATACAAAAACTCAGGCTTTTTGTCAGGTTATTAAAACCGTGCAATTTCAGCTTGTGCAATTTATTTCACCTCCTGGCTAATGGGTGATTATGGGTTCTCAGATAGTGCATCCAGCAGATATTGTGGTAGAGCAAAGCTACCTACATGAACGGCTGGATTGTAGTAACGGCAGGTAAAACCTGCGTTGTCAAAGCGCGGTTGCAATGTGGCCAGATCCACATGGCGTAGTGCCGGGTTCTGGCTTGCCCAGGCAAAGGTCATCATTCCGCCATAATAGGTTGGAATGGCAGCTTGATAGAAGCCGCTGTCAGCAAAATAGTTGCTCAATTTTTTATGGCTGGTGACTGCTTCGTCCTGTTGTAAGAAACAAACACCATTCTGAGCAACAAAGATGCCACCTTCATTCAGACAACGTTGGCAACCTTGATAGAATTCAGATGTAAATAATCCTTCACCGGGCCCGATCGGGTCCGTGCAGTCAGAGATAATGACATCGAATTTTTGATCGGTGGTATTAACGAAATTAACACCATCGTCAATGATCAGATTAAAGCGTGGATCATCATAAGCACCGGCATTATGGTTAGGCAGATACTGACGGCAGAATTCAACTACCCCAGCATCGATTTCAACCATAGTGATGCTTTCAAGGTATTGATGACGGCAGACCTCACGTAACATACCGCCATCACCGCCGCCGATAATCAGTACTCGTTTGGCGTTCCCGTGGGCGAACAAAGGAACATGAGACATCATTTCGTGGTAGATAAATTCATCACGTTCAGTTGTTTGTATTGTGCCATCCAGCGCCATAATGCGGCCTAATGCCGCGTTTTCAAAGATGATCAAATCCTGATGCTCAGTTTTATCGTGATAAAGCACTTTATCGACGGAAAAATACTGACCAAAGTTGGCGTGCAGGGTTTCGTACCAAATTTCTTTTTGTGACATATCCCGGCTTTTCCTCCACTGTGACAGTCATGAAAATTGGGTGCACATAATAGCCAACAATTCTCATAGTTGCACGGTGAAATTTACCCCTTTAGAGGGATGAGGAAAAGGACTATTTAACGTAGGCGAATAAACTCAGCGAATCTCTGGCGAGAGCATGGCACTTTATCGCATTGGACAGGTAAATTCCTTTGAGGTCTTGGTAGCTTTCTTCATTGAGCTTGTCCATCAATTGGCTGTTGTAATTAGTTAAATCCCACTTATTGCGTTGAGCAAAATAAATAATGGCTCGTTTAATTTCCCGGTCAGGAATTTGGCTGTAACCACAGTCATATTTCAGGTAGATAAACACTGCTGTCAGATCGGCCAGATCTTCAGCTTCATTTTCTGTCAGCGCTTTTGCGGGGTGGGAAAGACCGAAAAGAACGAGTATGTAAGTCAAGAGAGCTAATTTTCGCATTTGTATTATTATAATCATTCAGTGTCATATTACGTTAACATATTAATATCTTTGTTAGGAAAAATTTATTTTTTAAAATTACTGTAAAGATCGACTTAAATCACATTCCCTTCGCTTGACCTTCCTGTAAGGGTAGCCCTTATGTTTTCTTTATGAGATGTTTTTTGTTATACCCGTCATCTTTCAAGTTGCCTCTTTGTTGGCTGCACTCACTCACCCCGGTCACATAGTTCTCTATGCTCCCGGGGATTCGCTCCCTTGCCGTCGCGATGCATCTTGAAATCCATAGGGTATAGCGATTTTTTGGTTGATTTGACTAGGAGGTGAATATGCAACGACGTGATTTTATTAAATTCAGTGCCATTATGGGTCTATCTAGTATGTTGCCTGCATGGAGTCGTTTCTCCTTTGCTGAATCTTATCCGGGATTACCTATCCCTCCACAACTAGAGCCAGATGCGGTAGGTAAAATCATTATTGAAATCAAAGCAGGACAATCCAGTTTTAACGCAGGAGTGGTGACTAAAACTTGGGGTTATAACGGTGATTTACTCGGTCCGGCACTGAAATTGACGTCAGGTAAACCTGTCACTATTGATATTCGTAATCATCTACCCGAAGAGACCACTGTTCATTGGCATGGCTTGGAAATTACTGGGGAAGCCGATGGTGGCCCGCATGCGATGATTGCGCCAGGAGGGAACCGGACGGTCAGTTTTACGCCTGAACAACCGGAAGCGACTTGTTGGTTCCATCCGCATACGCATGGCAAGACGGGTTATCAGGTTGCAATGGGGCTTGGTGGATTAGTCTTGATTGAAGATGAGAACAGCATCAATACGGGTTTACCAAACCGATGGGGTGTGGATGATATTCCTGTGATATTGCAGGATAAGCGCTTGAATAACGAGGGGCAGATTGATTATCAGTTGGATGTAATGAGTGCTGCTGTTGGTTGGTTTGGCGATATGATGCTGACCAACGGTATTGTTTTACCCCAACATACTGCACCACGCGGCTGGTTACGTTTGCGTTTGCTAAATGGCTGTAATGCTCGCAGCCTCAATATTGCGACCAGTGATGGCCGTCAATTGTATGTTGTTGCCAGTGATGGTGGTTTGTTAGCAGAACCGGTTGCGGTTAATGAGTTACCGATTCTGGCGGGAGAACGTTTTGAGGTAGTGATAGATGCTTCGGATGGCAAATCTTTCGATCTGGTGACGTTACCTGTGGTTCAGATAGGAATGACATTACCGCCATTTGATCGGTCACTGCCTGTTTTACGCATTCGACCTCAGCTTTTCTCTAGCCGCACTATACTATCGGAGCAGCTTGTCACGCTTCCTGCATTGCCTTCTTTTAACGGTTTGAATAAGCGTCGTTTACATCTGGCTATGGATAGTCGTCTGGATATGCAGGGAATGATGATGTTGTCTCAGCGCTACGGTGAGCGGGCTATGGCGGGTATGGGAATGCATCATGAGAATATGAACCACGGAGATATGCATCATGGTGGTGAATTAAATTTCCATCATGCGAACACCATTAATGGGCAGGCTTTCTCCATAACAGAACCCGCTTTTGATGTGAAACAGGGGCAGTATGAGCGTTGGGTGATTTCAGGAGCTGGCGATATGATGCTGCATCCGTTCCATATTCACGGCACCCGTTTTCGTATTTTGAGTGAAAATGGCCGCAAGCCTGCTGCTCATCGTAGTGGTTGGAAAGACATTGTTCATGTGGAAGGTAAGGAGAGCGAAGTGCTGGTCCAGTTCAAGCATACTGCGGGAGCGAAACACCCATTTATGGCGCATTGTCATCTACTAGAACATGAAGATACCGGTATGATGCTAGGTTTTACTGTTAGTAAATAATTTTGTTAACAGATTGACTCTGGTTTGGCTTATCAGAGTCGGCCTCACTGTGCCTTATAGTCCGTAGTTATGTAGTCTTTTCAATGAATTATTGTTATAGGATGTACATTATAGAACAAAGGTTATACGCAATTGCTTCTACTATGAACTGGTGTTGATAGATGCTTAATCAGCAGTAAATGGACACAACAAAGTATTGTCAGTGATTACCGCAGGTATTAGACTATGATACAGTTGTTTGTTTGTTACTCAGTGAAGGAGCGGTGAAATGTCTAGTTTTTTCAAGAATATGGGATATGCTCTTGTTTCTCCGGAAAGGGTGATGGCACGCCTCGTTGGCGCACATAAAGAAACTTGTTCTGATGCTGATCAGAAAGATGAAAAGTTCATCATTAATCGTTCTGGAACGGTTACTCTGAATCGTTGTAATCCTGATGTTCAGCGGGCTTTCGCTTTAAACGTTGAGTGGTTGAGTACTAAAAAAGAGGGATAACTATCAATGTGGGCAGCTGTGGTTATTGTTAAGTTTTACCGTGTTGATCAGTATCAGTGCATCCTATAACGCAGAGAAAGATTTTAGAAATCCTGAAAAGCGCAATGGTATTTTTAAAGAAATTGCATCTAATAGTGCTATTGAAAGCCTTCTTTTGGAATCAATTGAAAGTGGTCTGTTGCTGTTAATTACTTTAAAGTCGAGAAAAGTTTATGTTGGAATGGTTGATGAAGCGAGATTTCATCATTTGGATACCGATACTATCGTTATCATTCCTTTTATGAGTGGTTACAGAGATAAAGATACGCTGACATTTTGTGCCGAGCATAATTATGCTGATCATTACAGGAATGAAGGTATTACACTAACTTCAAAGCCTTTGAGTGTGTATCAGTTTCGTCATGTTCTTCCGCTTGAGCAGATAGAGTCTCTATCGCTTTTTAATCCTGAAACCTATGATAAGTTCCAGGAAGTTATTAAAGATAAATCTAATTGAGGTAAAACGTCTCAAATAGGTTTTGTAGTTCATCAGTCCGAAGAAATTTAACAAGATAGACTTGGTAGTCTCTTTTTTTAATGTTGTTCAATACATGGCAGATAGAATATAGAAACTTTGCGTTTTCTATGAGTAAAGAATAGCAGTAACAACTGGCGCTACCTGGAGTATTTCAGTTTGTCATGAGTTATTGAATGGTGGAGGCATCATGACTGAAAAATGTTTGTACTGCTCCTTTTGTGGGAAAAAGCAAGATGAAGTAGCTAAATTAATTGCTGGTCCAAGCGTTTACATCTGCAATGAATGTGTTGCTTTGAGTCAGGGAATCATTGATGAAGAAAAAAAGCTTAAAGTTTTAGCAGTAAGTCATCCTCACTCAGCCTCACTATATACGTTTTTGGCATATAATTCTGGCTGTTTTATTGAAAGTTCGGTTATTTGTTCCGATGAAATCCTTGCAGAAACATTGGAAATAAGCATTGATGATTTACATAAGGCTCTTAGAACTCTTAAAAGGAAAAAATTAATAGAAATTCTACCTTGTGCTGATGGGATGACGTTATATTTTGTGAGTGGGAAAAATATAAGTAAAACTTATGATGAAGAAACTAAGCTTTACAGAGTTGCCGCTAATGTTTTGTTACAACCTAATCCCAAATTAAAGATGTTGCCATAGACATAGTGATCATCAGAAACCATCTTTAATCTTTGTTTGAGATACCCCATATTTTCGAAGAACTTTTGATAATTACCATTCGATTATACCCTATGGATTTCAAGATGGATCGCGACGGCAAGGGAGCGAATCCCCGGGAGCATAGATAACGATGTGACTGGGGTGAGAGAGTGCAGCCAACAAAGAGGCAACTTGAAAGATAATGAGTATATAGATTGGTTTCTCTTCTGGATACTATAAACATCCTTATTCTTATGCCGTACTTACCTTGAGATATCCTAAGGGAAAGGAATTGTGCAACAATATTGTTAGGCTGTGTCCCGCAATAGATTGAGATAGAATAATCCCCTGGCTCTGACTTTCGGAAAAAACCTGTTATGGCTCGTTACGACCTTCCTGATGAAGCATGGGAGTTACTGCTCCCCTTATTGCCCCCCGAACATTCTCAACGGCCGGGACATCCTTATGTTGAACACCGCC
>NZ_CAWNWY010000019.1:0-93850 GCF_963878365.1 Photorhabdus sp. HUG-39
GAGATAACCGCTGAAAGCATCTAAGCGGGAAACTTGCCTTGAGATGAGTCTTCCCTTGACTTGAGGTCACGGAAGGAACGTTTAAGACGAAGACGTGGATAGGCTGGGTGTGTAAGCGCAGCGATGCGTTGAGCTGACCAGTACTAATGAACCGAGAGGCTTAACCTTACAACGCCGAAGGTGTTTTGGCGCTCAGAAGACAGCGGGCAGAAGCCGGGTGTCAGAAGAGAGTAGAGAGACGATTTTCAGCTTGTTGAACAGATTGATTCGGGTGGTTGCGGAAGAAGAGACGCGCCGCCTGGAATAAACCGAATATGCCTGGCGGCGATAGCGCGGCGGTCCCACCTGACCCCATGCCGAACTCAGCAGTGAAACGCCGTAGCGCCGATGGTAGTGTGGGGTCTCCCCATGTGAGAGTAGGGAACTGCCAGGCTTTAAATACCGTAGAAACCCCCAGCGAGCGCTGGGGGTTTTTGCGTTTTTAAGGGATATCCTATGGATTTCAAGATGCATCGCGACGGTAAGGGAGCGAATCCGCGGGGGCATAGCGAACGATGTGACCGGGATGAGTGCGTGCCGCCAACAAAGAGGCAACTTGAAAGATAACGGGTATATTAAGTTTTTATTATCATCGATCACCGTTAGCTCTTTCTGTGATTTGAAACAATTGCTTAATGGTGAACGGCAGTTTTCTGGAGATTTATGATAAATACCTAGCCAATCACTGATAAGGTAATAATTATCTGAAGTTGAGAAAGGGGTGTTTATTATACCAGATAAATAAGGGGATATTATAAGCCTTTTTTCGAGGATGACTAACTCCGTGGTTATAACGGATGTCACTGTTTTTATCTAAACGTTGTAATCCATGATCTGAAAAATAGAGAATAAATGCTTTATAATCTTTGATTTTATTAATAATTTTCTCTATTAGCTGATCTGTATAAACTATTGAGCTGTCATAGCAATTATCATCTTCGTTCGATGAGAAAGACATCAGTTTATTTTCGGGAAATTGGTTACAGGATGGCTCATGATTGCCATAGATATGCATAATAATAAATTTCTTACCTTTCTATTTGAGTAATCGGCCATTTATTTCTCATACAGATTAATAATTTAATTAATAAATTGAAATGAAAGAGTTAATCATTAACCTAGGATTAAAATAAGAGGTTAACTTGTGAAATAGCTCTGAATTCAGGCGGCTTCTAATGAAAATACCTCTCCCGAAGGAGAGGCTGGACATAAAAACGTAATTAGTGTGTTTTTCCTTGTGCGATATCAAGTCCTGTTTGTGATCGAATAAACTGGATTCTAAATTGTTCTCTTTCCTGCATACCTTGTTGTGAATTATCGGTGATAGAAAATAGCCATGAACCAATAAAAGCGATAATCATTGAGAATAATGCGGGATATTCATAAGGATAGATTGGTTTCTCATGACCGAGAATGCTGACCCAAATTGTTGGACCGAGAATCATTAAAACTACTGCTGTAATTAATCCTAGCCAACCTCCGGTTAACGCACCACGGGTAGTGAGTTTACGCCAGTACATAGACAAAAGAATGGTTGGGAAGTTACAGCTTGCAGCAATAGAAAATGCTAATCCAACCATGAAAGCTATGTTCTGGTTCTCAAATAGAATACCTAATCCGATTGTGATAAACCCAAGTATCACAACTGTTATTTTTGATACTCTCAGTTCATCTCGTTCATTGGCTTTACCGCGTTTAATGGCGTTTGCATATAGGTCATGTGATACTGCTGATGCACCAGCCAGCGTTAGCCCCGCAACAACGGCTAGAATTGTGGCAAAGGCGACAGCAGAGATAAAACCCAGAAACAAGTTGCCTCCAACTGCACTAGCGAGGTGAACGGCTGCCATGTTAGTACCACCGATGAGTGTGCCGGTAGCATCTTTAAAGGAAGGGTTTGGACTAACCAGTAAAATAGCACCGAAGCCGATGATAAAAGTCAGAATGTAAAAATAACCAATAAAGCCAGTAGCGTAGAAAACGCTCTTTCGGGCCTCTTTTGCATCACTTACAGTAAAGAAACGCATGATAATATGAGGTAAACCAGCGGTACCAAACATCAATGCCAAACCAAGAGAAAGTGCGGATATTGGGTCAGATACCAACCCTCCTGGACTCATGATGGCTTCACCTCTTGAGTGGACAGCAATGGCTTCTTTGAACAACGTATTGAAATTGAAGTTTACTATTTTCATGACCATAAGGGCCATAAAGGTGGCACCAGCTAGTAATAGGATAGCTTTGATAATTTGTACCCAGGTCGTTGCTAGCATACCGCCAAACAAAACATAAAGTACCATCAGGATACCAACCAATACGACCGCTACATGGTAATTGAGCCCAAAAAGCAATTCGATAAGTTTGCCTGCGCCAACCATCTGAGCAATAAGATAAAGGGCGACAACAAACAGCGAGCCAATTGCAGATAACGTACGGATTGGGCGTTGCTGTAACCGGTAAGAAGCGACATCGGCAAAAGTATAGCGTCCAAGGTTTCTTAATCTTTCGGCAATCAGAAATAGGATAATAGGCCAGCCAATCAAGAAGCCGATAGAATAAATTAGTCCATCATAACCAGACGTATAGACTAAAGCGGAAATGCCGAGGAATGATGCTGCGGACATAAAATCTCCCGCAATTGCCATTCCATTTTGGAAACCAGTAATACGTCCCCCCGCCGTGTAGTAATCAGTACGGGAGCGTGTTTTTTTTGAGGCCCAGTAAGTGATATAGAGTGTAAAACCAACAAACAGGACAAACATGATAATGGCCTGAATGTTGATAGGTTGCCTTTCTCCAGTTTCAGAGATTGCGTTAGCCCAGGTGAGATGAGGAAATAGCACTATTGCTAATAACAGGAACTTTTTCATTTCTTTACCTCACAGAGAATTTGTGAGGTAAGGTGATCAAACTCGCTATTGGCTCTGATTACATATAAGCCGGTTAAGATGAATGAAATAACAATTAAACCAATACCAACCGGTATTCCACGGGTAATACTGGAATCATTATAAAGGGGAGTACCTAACCATTCTGGGGCAAATGCAATGAGAAAAATAAAACCGACATACAGAATTAATGTGATTATTGATAGCAACCATGCAAAACGTCCCCGCTTTTCAACCAATTCTTTGAAACGCGGGTTATTCTCGATCCCTTGGTAAATGTCGTCATTCATCGGAGTATATCCTCTTATATTTATTATATTTTGATTACAGCCGCCATAAGGCGGCATGATCTGTCACGAAATACTCATTGTTTGTTTTTCTTCTAACAATTTTTCTACTACTCCTGGATCTGCTAGTGTTGAAATGTCTCCTAGATTGTTGGTATCGCCGGAGGCTATTTTGCGCAGGATACGACGCATAATTTTTCCTGAACGGGTTTTTGGTAAGGAGTCTGTCCAGTGTAGGATATCTGGTGTAGCAATCGGACCGATTTCTTTACGTACCCAATTACGGACTTCTGTATAGAGTTCTGGAGAGGGTTCTTCACCGTGATTTAAGGTGACATAGGCATAAATTGCCTGCCCTTTAATATTATGTGGGGTACCTACGACAGCAGCTTCTGCAATTTTAGGATGAGAGACCAAAGCAGATTCAATTTCAGCAGTACCTAGACGGTGGCCGGAAATATTCAGCACATCATCAACACGGCCAGTTATCCAATAGTAGCCATCTTCATCACGGCGTGCGCCATCACCACTAAAATACATTCCCTTAAAGATAGAGAAATAGGTTTGTTCGAAACGGTCATGATCGCCAAATAGTGAGCGTGCTTGTCCTGGCCAGGAATCGGTAATAACCAGGTTTCCTTCACAAACACCTTCTAGTAGTTCACCAAGATTATCAACCAATGCGGGCTGAACACCGAAGAAAGGTAGCGTTGCGGAACCTGCTTTTAGTTCGGTTGCGCCTGGCAGTGGTGTGATCATGAAGCCACCAGTTTCTGTTTGCCACCAAGTATCAACAATCGGGCATTTGCTGTTACCAATTTTCTGGTAATACCATTCCCAAGCTTCCGGGTTAATCGGTTCGCCAACTGATCCCATAATACGCAGAGAAGTACGTTTCGTTCCTTCAATAGCTTTGTCACCTTCTGCCATCAGGGCACGAATCGCTGTGGGTGCTGTATACAGGATATTTACCTGATGTTTATCAATAACCTGACTTAGACGGTTAACCGCAGGATAGTTTGGTACACCTTCAAACATTAGGGTAATAGCGCCACAGGAAAGGGGGCCGTAGAGCAGGTAGCTATGTCCGGTAACCCATCCCACATCGGCTGTGCACCAATAAACTTCCCCCGGCTGATAATCGAATACATATTTAAATGTTAGAGATGCATATACAAGGTAACCTCCAGTGGTGTGCAGTACCCCTTTGGGTTTACCGGTAGAGCCTGAGGTATAGAGAATAAACAGTGGGTCTTCTGCATTTATCTCTTCAACTGGACAGTCAGCACTCGCGTCTGCTACCAATTCATGCCACCAAAGGTCGCGGCCAGATTGCCAGTGACCAATATTTCCAGTACGTTTAAAAACGATCACATTGGATACATTGACAACGGCTGCATTATTTAATGCGTCATCAACATTCTTTTTCAGGGGGATTGTACGTCCTGCTCTCAATCCTTCATCGGCGGTAATGACCAATTTGGTGTTTGAATCGATGATACGCCCGGATACAGCATCAGGAGAAAAACCTGCGAAAATAACAGAGTGAATAGCACCAATGCGGGCACATGCTAACATGGCAACCGCTGCTTCTGGCACCATCGGCATGTAAATAGCAACAACATCGCCTTTTTTAATACCCATATTTTTCAATACATTGGAAAACTGACATACATCATGGTGTAGTTCACGATAGGTTATTGCTTTGGATTCTGTTGGATCATCACCTTCCCAGATAATAGCGGTTTGCTCACCACGTTCTTTTAGATGACGATCGAGACAATTTGCGCTTAAGTTTAGTGTTCCATCTTCAAACCAGCGGATATTGATATGTCCAGGATCAAAAGAGGTATTCTTTACCTTGGTGTAAGGCTTAATCCAGTCAACAATTTTTCCTTTTTCACCCCAGAACCTGTCGGGATCTTGCAACGATAATTGGTAGTCTTGTTGATATTGTTGCTCATTCATCAGGGCATGTTCTGCAATGGCGATAGGAATAGGGTGCTTCATTATTTTGGTCATATAATATTCTCCTTACGAATGTTAATATTATGTCAAATCAAAGTTAACTAAAGTGTAAAGAGAATTTTTGTTTTTTTTTTGCGCGGAAGATCACGCAATAAAAAGAATATTTTTCACGTGATTGTCATTTAGTGTGGCGGGTTTATTTAGGTTTAATTGCTAATCAAAAATAGTAATTCAAAATCCTAATCCAATAATAATGTTTAATATAGACAAATTGACTGATAAGTCACTGAAACACAGTTGTATGATAAAACCATAATGAGAATATGGTGTTGATAAGCATTTCCAATAATATTTAATTAACTATAATGATCACGTTGTTCACAAGGTGTGGACTTTGAACCATTCTTATATGACTGGAGTACATGATATGAGCTATTCATTACCTTCTCTTCCTTATTCTTATGAAGCTCTGGAACCTCATTTTGATAAGCAGACGATGGAAATCCACCATACCAAGCATCATCAGACTTACGTTAATAATACCAATAGCGCCCTGGAAGCCTTCCCTGAGCTGGCAGGACTGGATATTGATGATCTGATTCAGCAATTAGATAAGATACCTGCTGATAAACGTACTTTTGTTCGTAATAATGCTGGTGGGCACGCTAACCATAGCTTGTTTTGGAAAGGTCTGAAATTAGGCACAACTCTGCAAGGTCCATTAAAAGAAGCTATTGAACGCGATTTCGGTAGTATAGATTCTTTTAAAGAGAAATTTGAGCAGGCAGCGGCTACCCGCTTTGGTTCTGGTTGGGCGTGGCTAGTACTGAAAGATGATGGCAAACTGGCGGTTGTATCGACTGCTAACCAAGATAGCCCATTAATGGGTGAAGCGATTTCTGGTGCATCTGGTTATCCGATTATTGGTCTGGATGTTTGGGAACATGCTTATTACTTACAGTACCAAAACCGTCGTCCTGACTATATTAAAGCATTCTGGAGCGTTGTTAACTGGGATGAAGCAGCGATACGTTATCAGGAAAAAGTGAAATAACTTTCTGAATAATTTGTCTTTTCTGCTATGCCGGCTGATATGACTGCCGGCATTTTTATTGGTTGAATGTTGGTTTATGATGGTGATGTCAGACTGATTTCAATAAGGAAAGTGAATTATGTATTGTCCGCAGGTATATACGGGTAAAATTGAAATATCAGGAAAACTTTCTGCCAGCGCAATTAACAAACGGATGGTTGATGGTAGCCTGCGTCTGACTTCTCTAGGATTAGAAGGTGATGAACAGGCCGAAACCCGTTTCCATGGTGGCCCTGATCGTGCGCTTTGCCATTATCCCCGTGAACACTACGATTTCTGGAAACATCAATTTCCTGATCAGGAAGATTTCTTTATTGCTCCCGCGTTTGGCGAAAATATTTCCACAACGGGGTTGACTGAAGAAAATGTTTGTATCGGTGATATTTTCAGTTGGGGAGAGGCCATGCTTCAGGTAACTCAGCCTCGTTCGCCTTGTTACAAACTCAATTCTCATTCCGGTATTAGTAATTTTTCTGCCATTATGCAGGGGAGTGGCCGCTGTGGTTGGCTTTACCGAATTATTGCAGCGGGAAATGTTAGCCCGGATGAGCCTTTTGTTCTTGTTTCCCGTAATAGTGATGTTTTGGTTAAAGAAGCGGTAGCGATTGCTTTTAATATGCCATTTGATGAAGAGCAATATCGTCGGTTGATGAGTGCCGCTGGGTTATCTGCCAGTTGGAGCCTGACTATGCAAAAGCGGGTGATGTTTGGAAAGATTGAGGATTTTAACCGTAGGTTGTTCGGGAAATAATAAAATGTGCACGTGGTGAACGTGCACATTAGCATTGACATTACTTCCTACTTCCTACTTCCTACTTTCAGATGTTCAATCACCACTCGTTGTTGTTCCTCATTAAGTACCGAACGGCGTCCCATGTGTTTTCCTACTGCTTTAGCTCGTGCAATACCAGAATGAGTGCGCTCTATTAGTAAGTCTTGTTTAAACTCTGCCATTGCAGCTATTATCTGCATGGTCACTCTCTCGGCAGAACTGGTCAGATTTACTTCTCCATGACGCTATGAAGTTGAACGAAAAATAGGTGGCGCTGGGGAAAAGACACGTCCCCTGCTGTACAAAAAACAGATTTAATTTAGAATTGTCCCCGTTCCCCAAACGGTCCCTAAGTCATGTGAGTGAATTTAAACGATTCCGCCAGTAATACCCGGTTATCCCGAATAATCCTGTTGAGATAGAAACTAAGATGTCCGATATCAATAATCTGCTGCGGGATCCGCAGTTTTTTTCCATGCTGCATAAACAGATGTTGCAGTTTGCCAGCTTGCAGTTGAATGATTTTCATCAGGCGGAAGATGTTGTCCAAGAGGCTCTGGAAGGGGCGATGAAGAATGCCGCTTCTTTTGCCGGACGAGCTGCCTGGAAGAGCTGGGTGTTTACGATCCTGCGCAACAAAATCTCGGACGCCTTGCGTATGCGTTATCGGCACAGCAGCGTGCAACTGACTGATGATGTTGATGAGCAAAATTTCGAAGCGCTGTTTGATGAGTCTGGTCACTGGCCACGAAACGAGCATCCTCAGCGCTGGCATTTACCGGATGAGGCAGCCGAGCAGGAGCAATTTTGGACGGTTTTCGAGCTTTGTCTGACACAGTTGCCAACGCAAAACGCACGGGCGTTTATGATGCGCGAATTTATTGGTCTTGAGACTCAGGAGATCTGTCAGGAGATGGCGCTCTCTGTCAGCAACCTGAATGTGATGCTCTGGCGTGCGCGTATGCGTTTACGAGAATGTTTGTCACAACGCTGGTTTTCCCAGGAGGATTAATATGCTTAGTTGTTACCAAGCTACACGCCTGATGTCTCAGGCGCTAGATGAAAAAATCGTGCTTTCTCAACATGTTCAGCTAATGCTGCATTTGAAAATATGCGACGGGTGCCGAAACTTCAGACAACAGCTTGCCGACCTGCGCACTATCACTTCCGCATTCGCTCGTGGCGAAAATGAGAATCAAAATAAAGTAACGTAGGGAGGATCAGGTACGATGGCGGTAAATCAGGCGATCAAGCGAAAACCTCCCACCGCCATAAGTCACCAGATACAACTGAGCCGTCAGCCAGGTAGCGTGAACAGGCCAGGCATCCGGATAAACAAATATCTGAATCACCAGCGTCATCACCATTAATGCTAGCGCGGAGAAACGTGTCGCTAATCCGACAATCAGCAGCAGCGGAAACAAGTGTTCTGCGGTCGCGGCCATGACGGCAGCAACATCGGGTGGCAGCAGAGGAAGTTTGTACTCGCTGGTAAAGAGTGACACGGAGCTATCGGTAACGCGCGGAATCCCTAATTGCCAGGGTGTGCGTGTCTCCAGAATATCTATGTTTAATCCCACCACTTTGCTTTGACCTGACAGCCAGAATGTTGCGGCAAGGCTAATGCGCGCCAGAAGGGGAATAACACTTTCCTGCGCAATGTGTTGTCCTTTTAACGCTAACATTTTGAGTAATGCCATTTTAGCGCTCCGTGTTGCTGTATAGAGAAAGGATCAGTCCATAGTGCTGCATGCGTTGTAAAACCGACTGAGGTTCAAAAGTTGCATCCTCTCCGGCGGCGATCTCTAAGGCTTCGGTAAGACATCGACCGGACTGGAGCATGGTAATAAACTGCATTTCCGCACGGCTGAGCAACATTATTCGTACGTCGTCGTCAACGCGGCACAGTAGCATATGTTCCGGCTGGAATGGGTTCAGCAGCATCTCGTTTTCACTTTGTTGGTGTGAGGCCCATAGGCTGAAGACGGCATAATCCGAACTGAAGAGCCGTACCGAAGGATGGAGCACCATCAGCAACTGTGCGGGATCGTCAACGGGGGCCGCTTCTGCCGTCTGTTCGGCAGGGTCTGCTGCATGCAGTGATTCGATAAACAACATTTCCAGCCGGGTGAGATCGCTCAGCCAAGGCCAGTCTGCCAACGGCTGAAATGTCGCAATCCAGTCCGGCAATTGTGCGCCATAGTTTGCCAAAACAGGAGAGGGTGGCGGTTGTTGACGTATAAACTCCGCCGCCATCGCACGAAAAAAGCACTCTCCGAGCTGGGCGAGAAGGACAGGGCAGTTTTCGGCCAGTGCGTCGATCAGAGACGCCATGACATTATTACGATAAACCGCAAAACGTACCGCTGGATCGCTATCGTTCCAGACTGTCAGTCCCTCTGGTACTGTGAGGTCGGGGTCAAGAAGTGCTTGATACAGTTGTTGTTGCATTTTTCGTGCTCTCCGTAATGTAACGCTGGGCATGGCCGGCTTCGTTTAGTAACACGTCTAATGGTGGGATATTGCTGTCCCATTCGATCAGGGTGGCGATCGGCCCTGTTTCACTCAGGGTCTCGTTATAAAGATCCCAGACAGGCTCGGTCACATGACTGTCGTGTGAATCAATCAACAGCAGGTCGTTTGCCCCATCGCGGCTTTCCGTATAGCCTGCCAGATGAATTTCACCGACACGGTGAAGTGGCAGTTCGAATAGCATCTGCTGTGGACAGCGATTATGGTTGACGCCACTAATATAGAGATTGTTCACATCCAGCAGTAGTCCGCATCCGGTGCGGCGTATCACCTCGGAGATAAAGTCAGTCTCGCTCATGGTTGAGGCACTGAACTCGATGTAAGTAGATGGGTTTTCCAGCAGAATGGGGCGACGCAGCGCATTTTGTACCTGATCGATGTGTTCGCAGACCCGCGTCAGCGTGACGTCGGTATAAGGCAGCGGTAGCAGATCATTGAGAAATAGATCGTTGTGCGTCGACCAGGCAAGGTGTTCAGAAAAAACGGCTGGCTGGTAGCGTTCAACCAGCGCAGCAACACGTTGTAAATAAGTCTGATTCAGAGGACTTTCTCCTCCGATGGACATGCCCACACCATGAATAGAGAGCGGATAATCTTGGCGAATGGCGGTTAGTGCTTGATGAAACGGACCTCCCACAACCAAATAATTTTCCGCGTGAATTTCAAAAAAACCAATGTCGGGTTTATCGCGCAGGATAGCGCGAAAATGCTCCGGCTTTAACCCGATCCCTGCTCTGGTCGGAAGCCTATTTAGCATGAGACAGTCAGGAGCATCACGAGAGACGCTATGTGAGGGTAAAGAAATTGTCATCGTATGAGCTCCTGCCTGATGCCAGAATTACGCTTCTTTAAATGCGTCCAGTTGACCAAAACCAGTTGGGGAGGTCGGAGACTTCATTTTTACGCAGGAACCCGCCGGTACCATTTTCCAGGCATTACCCTGATAATCCTTTTTTGAGGTACCAGCACAGGTGGTGCCTGCACCTGCTTTACAGTCGTTTTTCCCTTTCAGAGAAACGCCATAGCATTTCTCCATTTTGCTGCCGGAATCCGCCATTGCTGAAGTGCCTACCGTAATCAGTGCGCTGCCTAAAGCCAAGGCCAGTAATGCTTTTGTCGTTTGTTTAGTCATAGAACGTTCCTTTTATATTGGTGTAGAAGGTGAATTACTGCTTCGCTGAAACGAGCATTTGCTTCACTCGATTAGTCGCACCGCACATCAATTTCTTACAGTGAATATGAGAAAAAAATGATTTTTTTATAGTTAACTGATTTTTAATGACTTATTTTTGTGAATCAGATATTGGTCTGTACAAGAAAAGTGATGGAATGCTCACATCCACAGCCGTATGTCAGGGCTGTGTCGACAGGATAGGCTGGTAACCCTCTCGCTAGCCGAATTTTTCCCTACCGAACGACGGTCAGCGAGATCGTTTAAGGTGGACTGATTGCTTACTGTCTTAAATGGAAGAAGCCGTCACTGAAAGTTTTCTACTCAGAAGAAGATTTTTCAATGACGGCTTAAACAGAATTTGGGTTATATTAGCTTAGTAGAACTCAACAAGGGATTTTACGGCAGTGGTTTCAGACACCTTTAACTTAGCTTTGTTGAAGGTGGTGATTTTTACGTTGGTAGTGTATTTGGTACTCAAAATTATGAATCTCATTCTAATGTTAAATTAAATTCTTTTTATATCATGAAGAATGAAGTTACTTATTCAGAATATAAAGAGGTATATGAATGGGCTATATTAAATAGCGTTTCATAATTCTGCTACACATGGCCTTCTTCAACCCATTGTTATATATGGAATTATGAGTGGTATAAGATGTAGTGCTATTTTAGAATCTTATTTAAATGGTTATGATTTTGATGATGGATGTAATGGGGCATATTATGAAGATTGTCTTTCCCCTGAACAGGATGAAGGCAGGCACCCTGTGACGAATATTAAATGGCTAGATACCGTTCTTTTTTCAAATGCATTAAGTGAGAAATTAAAACTCACTCCAGTATATTTTCAAAAAGGAAATAAAATTATTAGAAAAAAAGACAAAAGCTTAGAGGTTTTTATAAATACAAAGGCTAATGGCTATCGTTTACCTACCTTAAACGAATGGCATGTTGCAGCAAGGGGGCTGAGGAATCCCCAGAAAATAGACAGGCATAGCGTTGTGTGATCTACTGATTGTTCCACCAAGTCAATAAGGTCACTGCTATGCCTGCACGTAAAGTATGTCACAACTTCTTCAAAGATGCCTTAGCACCGTTTCATAAATATCGCCAGAATGCATTAATCGATGCCACTATGGCTTTGATTAATGGCGCTTCTCTTACGCTAACCAGTATTGGACGTTTTTTGCCCGGACAGGCTCAGGTCAAAAACAAGATAAAAAGGGTTGATCGCCTGTTAGGAAACACCGCTCTTCACAACGATATTCCTGCGATTTTTAATAATATTACTGCCATGATAACTCGTCAGTTGCCTCTTTGTGTTATTGCTGTGGACTGGAGCGGTTATCCATCGCAGGAGTATCATGTGCTTCGTGCCAGCCTTCTTTGCGACGGTCGGGCAATGCCGTTATTGAGTTGGGTTGTATCCTCGGAAAAACAAAATAACACCTTAATACAAAATCAGTTTCTTGATTCCCTCGCTAAAGCCGTCTCTTCCGATGCCAGAGTCATCATCGTCACAGACGCAGGATTTAAGAGTCCATGGTTTCGACATATTGCCTCATTAGGCTGGGATTTTATTGGGCGGATCAGGAATAACGTTCAATTTCACCTGGCAGATAGTCCTGAAATATGGCTGAAACTCTCTGACTGTCCCGGAACAATAACGCCGAAATACATGGGGGCGGGAACGCTGGTCAAAGAAAAGAAAAACCGTATTAATGGTCATTTTTATACATACAAGAAATTACCTAAAGGGCGGAAAAGTAAACGTTCAAAAGGCAGGCCAATGTATACTAAAACAGACAACGAGTATCGGCAGTCAGCAAAAGAAGCCTGGCTTATTTTCAGTAGTATAGATGATTTAAAGCCACGGGAGATCATCAAGTTAGACAGTCGTCGCATGCAGATAGAGCAAAACTTCCGCGATGAAAAAAGTGAGCGTTTCGGATTTGGTCTTCGTGCCAGCCACAGTCGCTCTGCGGGTAGAATGCGGGTACTGAGCTTACTGGCAACCCTGAGCACAATCGTCCTGTGGCTGATTGGTTATCACGTGGAGAATAAGGGATTACATCTGAGATATCAGGCCAACAGTATCAAATCACGGCGGGTCATCTCATATCTGACGTTAGCGGAGAACGTCTTACGACACTCCCCACTGATTTTAAAGCAAATATCACTGAATGATGCTCTTAACCACTTAACAAGAATCTACCGAAATATGGTGCTGGTTTATTAGCACCGATTTGTGGGGATCCCTCAGAGCAAGGGGGGGAAAACCTGCCTTACGATTAGGAAGATATGGATACTATCCGACATTCCGCACCGCATTCATAATTTGTTGTTTTAATTAAGAATTAATAAATGCATAAATTTTATACAAACGATTTTAAATCAGTATATTACAGATATAGCTGCGGAATGACAGTACTATCACTCTGGGAGCAATGATTCTAAGAAGGTGGCGTGGTATCCAGAGTTTAATACAAGTAATTTTGGAACACAGGTTGTAGGTAAATTATCTCCAAACGACTTAGGTTTATACGATATGAGTGGAAATGTTTCTGAATGGGTCTATGATAGTTATGAGCTTGGTAAAGTTAAATTGTATTATTTTTGTGGTGGAAGTTATCTTTCCCATTCAAACAGCTTGTCCAATTGTGATAACCATAGTTCAGGATACGTGATGCCAGATGTTGGGTTTAGATTAGTTAGGAGTTATTTAAATGAAAAGTAAATTTTACCTCTTGGATTCACATAATAAGCGAAACGTACACCGTTCCCAGAATCGGGTTGAGCCTTATCACCAGTTACGATCAGCCGTTGCCAGAGTGGGTGGAAAGAAGGAATTAACCGGAAAAACTGACATTGAAATCGAAATCAGCAACCAGTGCGGCCGATTGATCGCCAATGCGATCATTTATTACAACTCGGCCATCCTGTCACGATTGCAGCAGAAGTTTGAAGCACAGGGTAATACCAAAGCGCTTGAAGTGCTCATCCGGATATCACCGGTAGCTTGGTGGCACATTTTGCTGAAATGGCCATTACACTTTTCAAAGCAGCAATAAACTCATTGATCTGGATGAGCTTATCGCAGATCTGAAGTTAGGGTGATGGAAAAATCTGGGATTCTGGCTTACTTCCCCTATTAAAGCACAGCAGGGTCAAGAAAGACTATACGTTGAAGCATTGTTCACTTTTCTGAAATATACTTTTTCGAATAACCGCTCGCGGTTTACACATTATGGGATTAGAGTCATCATAACTAATAAGACAATGCTGGGAATCCATCATTTTTTCCGAAACTTCATCTAAAAAACAGTATAAGCTATCACTCAAGTTGCCGGATTCATAAGGGGATATAACATAGTCATAAACAGATAATACTAAGTTATTAATCATTGCTAAATCATTAATAAGAATTCGAGCTACTTCCTTTAATACATCATTATGGTCATCAACGTTATTAATGCCACGGTACATATTAAAATCCAGTTCTCCTTTTCTCAATCTATTCCAGACCAAATAGACAGGTTGGGAGTGTGTTTTATCGACATCAAAAAAATTAAAGCGTTCAGAAATACCATTATAGTCAAGTATTGCTTGGTTTATGGACGGATCACCCAAAATCCACTCTTTTCTATCAAAGCACCAATATTCAATCAATATTTGTTCAGGAAATATATCTTCGATAAAGTAAGTGCAATATGCATACCTCATTCTCGATGGAATTTTTTTATACCGCATAATATCAAGTGCAACAATTGATATGGTCAAGCAGTGACCGATCAGCTTATTTTCAAAAGAAATCGGACTCATTAGTGACGTAACATCAGCTTGATACAATCTCTCAAGTATAATATTAGGTTGACTTATATCAATATCTCGATATCTTTCAGGGCTTATCCGATATTTATTTATACCTTTATAATGCTCTACTATATTTCTTGCAGTTTTAAATATCTCATCGAGAGAATCCGGAATTTCTTCATAAAAATAATCATAATTGGTTTTCAATCGATTAGTATATAATCTTTTAATATGTTCAGATATCAAAATTATCACCTTATTTATAAAACAATTTCTTAACGAACAATAAAATGTAGCCTTGGATTCACATATTAAGATGCTGCAATGGTTCGAGTCGCCGTAAACACCATAAAAGCGGTAAAGATTACCAAGGAGGGTAACAATTACGCGGATTCAAGCTCAGCGATAAGTGTCTGGAAAGATGGTCGTTCGAAGAGTTCATGTAACTCTAAGTTGGGGTAAAGGTCGAGCATATCGATATGAAGAGAGATAGCTTGCATGGACGTTAACCCTTGTTCAAAAAAGTTGTCGTCCTTTGACATCAGAGTGATATCCAAGTATCGACCCAAGATCTTACCCGCCGGATGGGAAGAGAGTTCGGGGCACAGCCCCGCAGGAGCAGTGTCGACGCCTGATGCGGGTTTCGTCAGTTGCACTAAGCTCATCGCTTCAAGCGTGTTTGAGTCCACTTTACCGCTCAGTGTGTAAGGCAGTTTTGGGGTAGTGAAAATATGATGAGGGATCAAGTAGTAGCTCAATTTAGACTCTAGCTCTGACCTTAGCATCGTCTCCGTTATATGAGAGCATTCAACCCATCCGATCAATTTTGAAGAGTCTAAACTTTCGTCATTAATTTGAATTACAGCGGAGCCAGTGACACCCTCTATCGATTCAAAGGCATCCGTTATTTCACTAGGTTCAATTCGATGTCCATTATTCTTAATGAATCCCCCATCCCTATGGAGAAAATTGACAATTCCCTCATCATCAACATACCCAATGTCATCTGTATCGTATAGCGTTTGGATCTGCCCGCCGATGCACACCTCAATGAATTTTCTCGCTGTAAGTTCAGGGTTATTAAAATAGCCCATAGACAAACCGTCTCCACCAATATGAATGCGTCCCAACTCTCCTGATTTACACATTTGTTGCTGCTCATTCAATACTAACAGCTGGGTATGACGTATCGGTTGCCCAATACGCATATCACCAGCTTGTTTAATTACATGCGCGCTGGACCATACCGTTGTTTCTGTCGGACCATAGACGTTGCACAGCCAGTCACTTTTTTCAAATAGTAAAGAGGACAATTGTTGCGACAACGCTTCTCCCCCTACCAGAACGTTTTGGAAGCGCCAACTCTTATCCAGATAAGCCAGAAGCCCTTTAAACATAGAAGGCGTGGCTTGATAGACTGAAGGAGACCAGTGTATCAATTGACTCGCCACCTGCTGCGGTGAAGCAATCTGGTTATCCGCCAGTAAGATCAACGTCCCGCCGCTAGACAGAGGGGCCGCATATTCCAGGAAGAAAATATCAAATGAGATTGAGGTTGAAGATAACCAAGTGTGTTCTGGCTTAGATTCCAGCAACGAGCAAAAATACTCAATTAAGTTGGAACACCCAACATGACTGACCATCACTCCTTTAGGCTCTCCTGTCGAGCCTGACGTATAGATACGGTAGGCCTCTTTAGATGGACGCGCCATCGTTTCTCCATCAAACTGCGAGCCAGCATTCAGGATCTCAGTAACACAATACGTTTTCTGACATGCACTCTTCTGCACATTACTGATGTACAAATAACGAGATTGAGAGAGGATGTGGTTTATTTTCTCTTTGGCCGTTCTGGGATCAACGGGGATATAAGGTATACCAAGATAATGACACGCCAAAATTGTTGCTATGAGCGACTCATTTCTCTGCAAACAGAGCACTATACCCTCCACATCGTCACTCATTGCAGTATGAATACCCACAGCAATACGTTTTGCCATTTGATGCAGCTGAGAATAGGTCATTGAATGGTTTGCTGTAATGAGTGCAATGTTGTTAGGCAACATTTCCGCAGAGGACTCAAATTTTTGAATAAATGTAGAATTCATCATCCCTCCGTTCAGTTTTGGCTTTCTGGATTTAGTAAATAATTGTTTATATTGGACAGAAACATCGACATAAAACTCGCCACAATCTCCTTGGGATAATTCGTCTGGTTGAACATCATTTCGATGGCTAACCCCTCCTGTTCTGGCACCAGGTTGACCGTTAAATTGCAATAGACTGGTTGATATCGAGTGGCATACTCAGGAATAGAGAATTTTCGGTATCTTAAGAGGTTCCCTCTATTTTGGTTCTGATACATAAAGAGAATGTCATACAGTCCTTGACCTTGACTTGTAGCTAATGACGAAATCACATCTAGCGGCACATGAGCATGAGGCATACAGGTTTTTAATGCTCGGTCAGTCTCACTTAGGATCGCGCGAATCGGTCCCGTTCCACAATTCACTACAACAGGAATATTATTAATTCGACAGTCAATGGCTTCTCTATCTGATTCTGTTCTGTTGGCGAGTGTCGTGCCCGTACATACAACAGAGGTATCCAGGAAATTTGCCAGCGTAGAATTGAATAAAGCGTAATAGACGACGAACGGCGTGACTCTATGACTACGCGCCACATTCTGAACCCTAACAACCAGATCAGAAGAAAGTTGGGAGACAAGAAGACCAGGTGCCAATCCCTTTGAACCTGCTGAAATTTTAGAGCCACTCGATAACACCGTGCGTGGGACATGACTCAGCGTATCTCGCCAGAATGAACGACTGCTATCCGAAATCTCCGGATCCGCTTGCTGGGGGATATATATCCTGTTCAGTGCTGAGCTCCCCTCACTAACAGCGGATAATGCGTTCAGTAAATTATGCAGACCCATCCCATCTATCGCAATATGGTGAAAGTTGAGGGTGAGGAATGTCTGTCCGTTGTGCGTCAGAGTCGTCACACGGCACAAAGCCCCACTTTCCAAATCAAATCGTTGTTCAAACGCTGCCTTTAAAGACGCTTCCAGCGAACTTTCCAGCGTCAGCTCGACCGCAGTCATTTCAATCAACTGCGCTCGTCTGGTCGCCAACGTAAGCCCCTCTCTCGTTATTTTGTATTGCTGGCTGAACTGAGGTAACTGCGTAAGTATCTCATGTAAAGTTTGCGTGAACCGCTCTGTTGGGAAGCCCTTTGGGATCTCAAAGCACAAAGGTACATTGTATTGGCTCGCCTCACTGCGCTGTAGTTTTTCCAACAAATAAAATCGTTGCTGATATGGGGAAAGCAATCCATCCTGACGCGTACGATTATTCGCCTGTTGGCTATCCGCTTCTTGCCCTGTCTTTGACGACTGTGCTGTGACTATGGCACTGGCTAATGCTTCGGGAGTCGAATAGTCATAGATGCTTTTTGAGGTCACTTCAATGCCAAGCTCAGATTTAAATAAGGCGATGAGCTCAACTGCAGTAACAGAGTCGCCGTAAAGATCGAAGTAGTCACTGTCCGGGCTGACCTCACTTTCCCCGAGAACCTGCTTATAGAAGGACAGTATATAGGGTAATAAGGACGCTTTGGTCAACACGTTCTGTTGAATGCTGTCTTTCTCCTTAACTTGGTTGCTGACATGGGAGGAGTCGTCCGGGCTTTTGGTCTGAGTAAAGAACGAGTAGATGCTGTTCTGAGCCCCCTTGTTATCAGCCTTCTTAGGCTTCATAGGATGTCCAGTGTTATAGCCCTCAATAACAAGATGGGCATTCGTGCCCCCAACCCCCATAGAGCTGATTGCCGCGATGGCTGGCTTATCTGGATCTAAGGGAACATTGTCCGCTGTATACAACAGATTATGTTGCACCGTATCGCTAAGCAGTTCATTAAGTTGCGTCAAATTTGACGTCCCTGGGTAGATACCTTGCTTAAGCGACAGGACTGACTTGATCATGGAAGCGATCCCCGACGCCCAAAAGAGATGCCCGATATTGCCTTTGACAGAACCAATAACCACCGGAGATAAAGCGTGATCTACCCCATAACTGTCCATTAATTGACTGATGGCCTGAACTTCCAGCGGATCGCCCACTATCGTCCCCGTGGCGTGACACTCGATGAACTGTAGGTTGCGAGGGTTTATCTTGGAAGAGCGATACACTTGAGCAAGCAGTTGGTGTTGACCATTCACAGAGGGAGCGGCGTAGCTGGTTTTTTTGGACCCATCATTGTTGCTCAACGCATTGGAGATAACCGCGTGGATATTATCCCCATTATTTTCGGCATCCTGAAGGCGCCTAAGGATAACCACGCCTCCCCCATCCGCAGAGACAGTACCATCTGCATGATTATCAAATGGTCGACACACACCCGTTTTTGAATAGATCGATCCAGGTTCATACTTATATCCGACTTCTAAAGGATAGGAGATATGTACTCCGCCGCAAATTACGGTATCACAACGTTTTGTTTGCAGCATCCAACAGGCTTCAACAATGGCTGTCAGTGAAGACGAGCACGCCGATTGTAAATTGAAACACGGTCCCTGAAAGTTAAATATATGGGCAGCGCGAGTGGCCATGAAGTCCGTGCCCTTGTTCAGATTCAGGAGTAGGTCATTGGGCGGCTCGGTGAGCCCTTTGGTTACGTTTATTTGCAATTGATCATGGTAAGTATGGTTGCTGCCTTGTGTAGCAATTACCGCGACAGTACCTAACGCGCCACGATCGAGGTGATCGCCGTCAATAAGTGCCGAGTCTATCAGTTCAATGAATTTTCTTATTTGGGGGTCCATAACCATCGCTTCCTTTTCTGAAAGCCGATAGCGATGAGCATCGAATGTTTCCGGATCGGGACATCTTCCCTTAGATCTCACGTGCCCTTCTTCATCGGTATATGCATGGTATGACACTCGACCGCTGCAAAGATTATCCCAAAATTCGTTGTAATCTCTGGCCTCTGGAAATAGTCCTGACATACCTGTAACTGCAATTTTATGTTCCATCATTCCCCCTAAGCTGTAACCATATCGAAGACAATTGCCTCTGAGATAACTGAATTGAGTTTCTCATTGATAAACGCTTGATGATGTGTGTTGATTTGATAAGCGTCCCGATCTTGTTTTGAATCAAATTCCATTACAAAGGCGTACTGATAACCCTGATTATTGAGGTTGTCACTGTCATTGAGACCATAGCTGTACTTTTTTATCTCGGGTATCTTGGCTTTTAATTCACCCAGCTGACGAAGCAAGTCCAGTGCATCAGTTGTTGACAGCGACGCACTAAACTTAAATAAAATGATATGTTTATACATATTGATATAAGAATCCTCGAATACAGTTTGACACTTCATTGATATTTGAATCTGCAACCAGCCCGACATGGTCAGTGTGAATATTGCGAACCGTCATCAATTCATTTACTTGCCAGTTATTGTGGTTCCTTTTCAACGACTCAAATGTTGCCGAAACCTTGTCATTCTCTATCTTTGTTAGAGAACGTGTTGCGACAACATTAAGTATTGGCAAATTGATCTCTGGATCTTGAAAGTCCTTGACCATACGCCTTTCTATTTCAAATATTGTTTTGAGATTTTCTCTCGCTCTGTCGTCACAGCTAAGCGTGTTAGAAAAGTGGTCCAGGGCCATGAAATATGACAGATTCTCATCCGAAAACAGTGGCGCGCTGCAAGGGGAATATTTGACAGAATCTAATAAGATATTGCCCTTTACTGGTAGTTTTCCCGTCAAGAGAGCGGTGATTTTCCTGGCCAATAACCCGCCCAATGACCAGCCTCCAATAAAGATTGGAGTCGTCTTATCTGTTACGTGCCCCAAAATGTCGTCCGCATAGATGGCAGCGAGTTTATCTATCGAAACCACTTTGTTTTTGTTGTATAAATTATATGAATCTATCCCTATCACTTCGGTTACATCAGAAATATTCTTCGACAGATTTTTGTACATTTCCACTCCTGAAATAGAAGCGTGGATCAAGATAAGCGTGGCTCGTTTGGCGGGGTCAGGAAAAAATAAAGGTTTCACTAACGAAAACTGCTTTGTTCTGCTTGTTAGCCTTTGAAGTTCTTGCAGTTGTGCAGAGAAGACGTCAAATTTTTCCACCCAATCTAAAGTCAAAGTGAGGTCAAAAGCAGCGTTAATGTCCGTGACCAACGAAAGTGCTAGTATCGAGTGACCGCCCAGATCTGAAAAACTGTCTTCCTCTTCAACATCGTTCAACATCAAGTTATCAAGCCAAATGGTGCGTAAGATTTCATGACGAACAGCCGGTTCAGATCGGGCGCTGTCCCTTTTTTCAAGTTCGGCGTTCTCCTGCATCATTGCGTGGGACTCGACTTTCACGACAGAATCAGGATCGATTTCGCTTGCTTCAATTAACACTGCTTTTCCAACGTACTCGTTCAGACAAATTGGCCAATGGTGACTGGCAATACCTAAGCGAATTGAGTCTGCGATTTGCTCATGGAGTTCGGAGAGAGATTCAACAGAAAACTTCACCATACACGCTTTCCCCATCGAACGTCTCGCTAAGGTGTAGGTCACATCTTCTAGTGACAGATGATCTCTTTTTATTTCCGCTTGCAACTGGCGCAGCAACGTTTTCAGGCGCTCGTCATTCTCTGCGCCAATCAGCACTTCCACTGGCTCCGATGTCGTCGGCAGCACCGATAAACGAAACTCTTCACTACGAATCACTATGGCGCAATTCGTCCCACCGATACCCAATGAGTTAACTATCCCCGTTAAGTTATTTTTTTCATGGACTTTCGTTGGAATATAGAAGGGGGATAGCTCCAAATTCAAGTTCGGATTGAGTGTTGAGAAATTGGCCGCAGGGTACAGCTTGCTGTTCCACACTTGCAGCACCGACTTTAATAGACCCGCATGACCCGCTGCGACGTCAAGATGCCCAACATTGGCTTTAACCGAAGACAATGCAATTCTGTTAATCTCTAATCCACTATTTTCAAAGGCTTTTTTCAACGCTGCGGTTTCTAACACATCACCGATTTTGGTGCCCGAGCCATGCCCTTCGACAAAATCTATTTCATGGACATCCAATGCAGATTTCGCCAGTACATTTTGAATGTTTCTTGCAATACCCTTAATGGAGGGCGCCATATAACTAGACTTAGCCCGACCATCATTATTAATACTACTCGCCGACAACACGCCGAAAATGGTGTCTTTATCATTGCGCGCTTTGTCGAGTGCCTTGAGGACAAACACCACGCAGCCAAACCCCGGAACCATGCCATCAGCACTGCTAGAGTAGGATGCCAGCACGCCGCTTTGCGATAGGTTCATACCTGGCTGATACTGATAACCTGAATGGAGTGGGTAAGGGAGGCAGGCGCCACCGGCGATAGCCATGTCACAATCACCACTTGCGATCCCTTGCATTGCCATATGGATAGAAAGCAAACCACTCGAACATGCCGATTGGATGCCTACTGCCGGTCCTTTCAGATCAAATAAATAAGCACAACGCAACGATTGCTGCTCTTTGTTCGCGCCAATCTCTATCTCGAAGGGATCATATTTATCCAACGCTAATTCGCTGTCAGCGAGATAGGAAGGGTAATGACTGTCAGAAGATGAGGAATAGACACCAACAGTCTGCTCACAGCGCTTCGGGTTATAACCTGCCTGTTCTAAAGCCCGCCATGCACATTGAATGAACATCCGCTGCTGAGGATCTATTACATAGCTATCGCGAAGGGAAATGCCAAATAACTCGTAATCAAATTGATCAGCGTCGGTCAAATAGCCCGCCCGGCTGACCCAACCGTCGCGGTCGTTAGGGGTATAGGAAGGAAAGGTAAGAGCATCTTGACCTGACTCCAACAACGCTTCTAATTCTAAAATGTTACCTGCACCAGGAAGGCGAAAGGAGAAGCCAGTAATTGCTATATCCATTTTCTTTTTACCTATGTAATAGGCATGAAGGGAGATCTCCATGCCCAGATTTTGGGGGTTATGCTGAGAGCTGATTTAGCCAAATATTGCTGTATATTTCGTCATCAACCATGAACCACAATTCGGCAACTTTTCCGTCAACAAATCGTTTCTCCACCATAATTTCAATGTCACGAGCCCGTTCTTCACCTTTCAATGTCGCCTGACGATTCAAACGTGCATAGGTACGGTCCCCGACGGCAAAGAGCGACTCAATCGAGGTTGAAATCGATGTGTGCTTTTCGACAAACTCCGCCATCCCACCTTTCATTTGTTCAACGAGCAGTGTTTTACCTTTTAAATGACACTTTGCATCATCATGGTAGTAATTATTGACCACTGGACAGTTGCCAGTATCAAACACATCCGTGTACAGGGATTTCACGATTTCAATGTTTTTCAATTCAATTTCATTATAGTTGTGCATAATGTGACTCCTTTTATCAGTTGATTGTTTTTGCTATTTACTCGTCTCGGACGTATAGAAATAGGCATTTATTTTTTTGATAGATGAAATAGCTTTTGTAACGTCAATCCACACGCTCATAGGTGAAGTAATAAATATCTTGCGTTCATTGTCTGAGAAGAATATGCCGACGACAAAAGTCACTAAATCACTGGTTAGCGAAAGGAAGTGATATCGTTATTCGAAGGTCTAAAGGTTGATGTGAGTAACTCATGAAATATAGAACTGGCTTCTGGCTATTTTTATTTTTTAGACATAACCAAATTTTCTACTTCTTCCAATGTCCCTGAAGAGTAAAGGTCAAGTAAGGTAATTTTTATATCAAATGATTTACTTAGGTTATGACTTAATGTGAGCATTGATAGAGAATCAAATCCAATATCAAATAAGCCGATGCTACGATGATTAATACATTTCCCTAGTATCTCTTCGGCGATACTTTTTACCGAATTGCTAGTAGATCTATTTTGACGATTTTCCAATATCTTGATGGTATTATTGATTAAATACTTTGTGTCAACTTTATTATTTTTACTGAGTGGCCATTCATTATTTTCGATAAAAAAGTCGGGGATGGCATAGGCTCTCAGTTGAGAACGCGCTCGTGATATCAGAGACTCTAATTCAAACTCTTTATTTTTGCTCTCTATCAAGGCAACAAGGTGCTCTTGCCACATAAAGCATAACGCTTTAACTATCAGCTCATCATTCTCCAGATTTTTCTCAATATCATCGAGTTCTACTCGATGCCCATTTAACTTAACCTGGCGGTCCTGCCGACCTAAAAAGTAAAATTCACCATTCTCCGTATATTCCACGACATCACCCGTATCGTAATATCGGGTGTTGCCGATGGTACAGAACGCCTTATTTGTTTCGGTAGGATTATTATGATAGCCGGCAGAGAGTCCCTTTCCAGAGACATACAGATGACCCACTCCAGTTTTAAGATAATGCCCAGTATCTTCGTCGTACAGTAAGTAGTCGACACCTTGTACAAGTTTTCCAATTGGAAGGCGTTTCTCTTCTCTTATATTGCTGAGTTTTAACTCAGATATCGTCGTGAACACTGTGTTTTCGGTGGGGCCATAAGCATGGTAGAGCTTTGTAAAAGATGTACTTTCAAGAAATGCAACCGCGGCTTGGTGGTCGACTCTATCCCCGCCAGTAATCAGGTGTTTGAGCTTAGTCAACGCCCTACAGTAACCTGACAACATGTGATTCCTAAACAAGCCAGCTGTCATCCACATGCAAGATATATTATATCGTTCAATGAATTGGACAAGCATCTCTTCGTCAAGCACTGTCATTTTGTCCAACAAAACTAGAGTACCACCTGCTAATAAGGGGCTAAAAATTTCAAACGTTGAAGCATCGAATGATAACGAGGAGTAGGATGCAACGACATCTTCATCACTGAGCGAGATGAACGAAGGACGATACAGCAAATTAAACACGGAGTTAGACCTTACCAACACACCTTTTGGTTTGCCAGTGGAGCCTGAAGTATACATTATCGACATCACTCCCTCATCGCCTAAGCACCTAGGCAAATCCGTGTGATCATGGTGCTCTATAGTTTGCAAAAAGAGTTCACCAGTTTCCAGACATACGTCATTGATTATACGAATCTTAGCAAAGTTATCTGTGATATTTTTTAAAAATGAATCGGGCCGATCATTATCGACAGGAATAAAAGTTACATCACAATCAATTGCTGACAAAATAAGAATTATTGCTTTCAGCCTATCATCGACATTTATCAGAACTGTCGTATCACTACGTGCTATGGCCTTTTTACAAATTTTGATTAATTTATTCAACTCGCTATATGAATATACCACTCCATTCGATACGATGGCAGTTTTCCTTGCATAACGCTCTCTTACAGCACGAAGTGCATCCTTTAGGTTAGCATCTTTCATTAAGTTTCCCTTTATTTAACTTACAATAAATTTAAAATCAATCAAAACAATCACCTGATTAAAAATTATATCGAAGCATAATAAGCCAGAAAAATCACAAACAGCTTAAGTTTTAAATACTCTGTAAGGTATATTTAAACGTAAAAGTGATCCAAATGATTTTTAGATTACTATGTGATAACAACAATTATGCCGGGCACTGCATAATTGGCGAAGCATTAGAGCAACACCATTAAGATAATAAAAACTACTGTATTTTTAGAGTAATAAACTTATTAGAGGGTAAAGTTTTATTTGAGGATTCGATTTTTTCATTTGCTATTGATTGAATTTTACTTCTATCCAATTTCGAATTTCGAAGCCTTGGCAATGACTTGAAAACTAAAAAAATATTAGGAACCATGTATTTTGGTAACAATTTTTCTAAATTAATGAAACATTCATTCGGGTCTACTATCGAATTTTCCTCGTATGATAGAACTAAGTAATCTTTACTATTGGTGCTGTATTTATGCAAAAATATATTACCAACATTAAGTAATTTCTTTATGTTCATTTCAACGTCTTGAAGGTGTACCCTGAATCCATTTAGTTTGACTTCATCATCTGATCTACCTATAAAGTAGAAGATACCATCATCGCTAACCTTAACAATATCATTTGTATCATAGTATTTAACACCATTGTGAAAAATAAATGGATCATCACATTGCGAATGATTTATGTACCCCTTCATTATTTGATTTCCTGAGATTAAAAGCTTCCCTTCTCCAAATTTTGAATATCCATAACTTGTTTCTAAAATATATTCTAATCCTCTAAAGGGCTTGCCAATACTTATATCTCTAGTCATATTATCGCTAGTAATTTCGGAGGAGAAGCAGCACATAGTACCTTCTGTAGGACCATATGCATTTATGACTTTAAGCTGAGGAATGTTTTCCAATAAAGTTTTAATCGATTGTTCATTGGGTTTTTCAGCACCAAGTAAAATTAGATTTAACGATTTGAATTGATTAAATACCCCACCCTCACTGAGTTGTGGGAGCAAAATTTTTAGTACAGACGGGACACAACTAAATCTAGTTATATTATATCTTTCAATAATGTTAGCGAAAATACTGGGTATAAATGGTGGTTTATATAAATATACAGAATGCTCATATAGTGGAGGTAGAATACTATCCAAAATGGTCATGTCAAAATACAAAGGACCAATAGATAAATATTTCTCAGGTTTTTCACTTACGTATTGAGGATATAATGCGTCTATGAATGAATTGAAGTTATCATGAGTAATTTGAACGCCTTTTGGCTTACCTGTAGATCCAGATGTAAAAATAATATACGCGACAGTATCAGTGTAATCCGTGATTAAGCTATCTTCATAGTATATATCATGTTCTAGCGGAGAAATAAATTCCCCATTAGAGACTATACAATCTTTATGAATTAACAGATCTTCTCGAAATGAACTTTCATCACCAATATAAAAATTATCAGCTACAATTAAATCAGGATTAACATCTGATATTATCATTGATAGCCTGTTTGATGGTATATTATTATCCAGAGGGCAAAAAGCCACTCCTTTTAATAAACATGCATAAAAAAGCGAAAACTCTGAAAACGCCTTATCCATAAATGATATTACTTTTTTCCCTTTGGTAATTCCTTTAAAATCAAAGTAATTTAATATGGATTTTATTTCCGAATAAATATATGAAAATGTTTTTCCATTGTTATGATCGTAATAAGCCACGTTATGATTATTTTCAAAACGTTTTATCATTAATATTAAATTGTTTTTTTTCATTTTTATCTTATTTATTTATAGAACTATGAACCCAAGAAACAATCGAATCAAATGTATCTAAGTATTTCTCATCTTCTATTTTACTACCAAAATTCAAATTGTAATCTGTGTTAATTTTGTGTATGAATCGAAGAATATCAACTGAATCTAGATGGCTTTTTAGTTTTGTATCTCCTGAAATTTCAGTGCTTATATTATAATTGCATATTTTGTCAATTTCATTTTTAAGCTCTTTTTCAATCGTCGATTTTTCCACTTTACAATCTCCAAATTATATATTTGTAGTGATTTAAAATATATTATTATATACCGAATGAACTTCAAGATGCTTGAGTCGTCAGATATAAAAACATTTAAATTAAATAACATAATCGTTTTTCAAACATGCACTTTGAAGTATCTTGAGTATATAGATATAACTGTATAATCATGCGAATTTATATTATTAGATAACATGGTAATTAGCGTGGTAAAACAATACACATAGAAAACATCAAAATTAGATAAACCTATTATTAAACCAGAATTCTACAAGATCACTCAGCATTACTTCGCTTGAGAATTTCATAAAAACCGAATAGGTCTATTTAATAGATAATTATGGCTTGGACACTTTATATATATCAATTAAATGTCAGAATTTTTTGTTAGCACGTTTTTCACAATAAATTCAATATAGTCCGTGATTGTTTTATCTTCGTTTAAATAGGGGACTTGATTACGCGTTTTTTCATAGAGAGCTCGGGTAGCTTTACTCAAGCCAGCGTTACCACGAATATCGACTGCCTGACAAGCACATAATAACTCAAAAGCCATAACATACTTTAAGTTCTTCAACTGTTCTCTGACTCGTCTAGCAGACACTAAACCTAACGAAACAATATCCTGAAAGTCACCGGTGCTGCTAAGGGACTGAATAGACATAGGCATACACGATGCTCGGGATTCGGCGGTTATTGACGCAGTCATAAATTGTCCACCCATTAAGCCTAATCTTAATCCTGCATTTTCTGCACATAAAAATGCAGGTAAACCATTGCTGTTGGATTTATCCATAAATCTATCAATCCGACGGTTTGATAAATTCATTATCGTGACAAGTGCAATATTCAGATGATCCATCGCCATTGCGATATATTGACCATGAAAGTGACCGTTATGGAATACTTCCTCAGTGTTTTGATCAATCAACGGGTTATCGCTAGATGAATTCAGCTCATTCTTTAAAGTTTGTTGAATATTCTTGAGATTATCAGCAATAGGCCCAAGAATTTGCGGCGTACAACGAATAGAGTAAGCATCCTCTATCTGATGGCAGCTTGGCTTGACCAAACCATCCATTTCTTGAGAAATTATTTTTTCTATATCATGTTCATTCACCGCCAGAGACGACTCAGCTAATATATTCCATATGGCAGTTGCGACTTCGAGTTGCCCTTTGTGTGGCTTAAGTTTGTGTACGGCTGGGTCAAATGGTTTGGTTTTACCATGTAGTCCTTCAATAGACAGCGCACTGATAGTAAGGTAAGTATCAAACACCTGCTGCACTTCGTCATATAATAACGACCCCAAACCTACCATCGCTGAGGTTCCATTGATCAGCGCTAGCCCTTCTTTAAAGCTCAGTACCATTGGGGAGATACCTGCTTTTTCAAGCGCCTCGATACCACTCATTTGCTCCCCCTGATATCGTGCTTTCCATTGGCCTGTGCAAACAAGAGCAATCGCTGCCAATGGCCCAAGATCACCACTGGTGCCCAAAGACCCCTTTTCAGGAACGCAAGGGACAACCCCTTTGTTATAAACGTCAATCAGCTTACAGAGGTTAGTCACAGAAATAGCGGAGTTACCACGAGACAACGACACAATTCGCGCCAACATTGTTGCTCTGACGGTCGTATCGTCAAAAAATTTTCCTACATTAGTAGCAACTGCGTTAATTAAATTGTTTTGCAACTCACTCGCCTTATCAATAGGAACAATATAATTGACAAAACCCCCCATGCTTGTATTTACACCATAAATAACTCGGTCTTCCTCTACCATACTTTCTAAAATATGACGTGACTTTTCGACTCTAGCGATCACCTCATCATCTAGGGTCACTGGCAAATGATTTATAGCTGCGTATGAAATATCTTCAAGGGAAGTTTCCTTATTAAATTTTATATGGAAACTTTTCAAGCTCAATGAAGCTAAGTTTTCTTCATCACTATTTACGGGTTCGTTAATAACTCTATCTTTTGTTTTCATTTTTTTATCCATTAATGATTTATACTGAGCGTAAATAATGCCCATGAAACTTAATCGAATAATAAACTAGCTCATAACCGAAGGCAGTTTAAAAATAGAACATGGTTAAAAGTAGGAGTAAATCGTCAGATAGAAACAATCCTGACAGAGAGGGAGGTGATCAGAGCCAAAATAGACTTTGCCATAAAAAACCTCTCCTTTTTTGAATTTACTGAACCGGAGAAAGAAACCAACTAAAAATAAGGAAAACTTTATTCACTCTGTAATTTAATTTGAGTTGGACAGTAAAATCCTACAGGTTAAGATAGGGCGATGCATATCACCCATGGCCTCACAATGATACAAGTACTTATTATCAATATTACTTATCATTCTAGCCACCAAGAAGTAATCTTCCATAAGTACATTGGCATTCTCAATATTTAAATCATCCACGCCTACTAAATATCCATTGTAGTTAATATCAAGTTGATTTTTTATATGTATCCCCGCTGCCTGAGCTAAGGATTCTACAATTAAATGCCAAGAATTTTGACAGCACTCTCTATATGTACTCTCAGTAGAAAAATGAGATCGTGCAGTTACTTCATCTTTAGAGATAGACTCAACTGAGTGAACAAAGGAAAAAGGTTCAGCATGTGCACCTTTAATAAAATCTTGCATTATTTATAATCTCTTTGGTAGGGGTGTAAATTAGTAAAGCCGTCAAAGTTAATATTAATATTAGAGATCTCTTTCTTGTTTTCATCTATATTATCAATTAGCACATCAACTAACGTGGGATCATTCACATACTTTCTAAAATCGAAGTAATCCCAATAAAACAACTCTACTTTATTTAAAGCTAAGATATCCTGTAATGTTCTCCACACGAATCGTTCAAATCCAACAATTTTTTTGTATGATTTATGATGTAACTCATCAATATCTAAATCGCCTCGTCTGTAATTCTTCCATAGATCTGTAAATATATTAGATTTCTCTTTAGGTATATTATCAAAATCAAAATCAATAGAAGTCTTGTTTTTTTCAATAATCTCATGAGTGACTGTTGGATCTAAAACCTTCCACGTGTTATTTGAAAAACACCAATACTCAATTACGATGTGTTCAACATATGAGCCTGGTTCAAAATATGTACACAAGCAAAATCGATATCTCGAAGGAATTCCCAATTCACGCATAATTCCTATACATAACAGTGAAATTGTTTGACAATTTCCAATTATTTTTTTTTCAAAAGGATTTTCAGAGTTTAAGTTAAGACCTCGTTTATATGCCTCTTTAAGAACTTCTGAAGCTGTACGAAGCTCATAATCCTTATGTCTAGCTAAGGGGATCTTATGAGCGTTGACGCCACTCTGATGCTCTATAATATTCCTACAGTTTCTCGCTAAACTTAGAGGAGAACTATTAATCGTATTAATACTAAGGAAAGAATCACCCAGTGTCGTATTATATGATTGTGTTGAATAATCTATCATATTAAAGCCTTTTCATAAAACTAGCTTTTAACACCTTACCTTTTTCACTTTTTGCTGTGCAAACAACCTTATTCGATAAATTATTTAACTTAACTGTTATTTTTTCATTTGGCTGAACAGTATTATAGAAACGAGCGTTATCTATGCCATTAATATTTAGCACACCTATTTTGACAAGGTTGTCATATATTGTATCCAATAGCAGCACACCAGGGACAATAGGATTGTTTGGGAAATGTCCATTAAAAAATGAACAACTATGAGGGAATAGTATGGAAAAAGATTCACTCGAAATAGTTTCAACAATAGCTCCATGACTGTTTTTTTTATTCAAAATAAGTTATCTCCGGAGTATAATTATTATTTTTAAAATAATAAAGTGGGTGGATATAAATTTTATCAATGATTAATGAAAATTTATCGTAACGCAACACCCACATAAGAAGTGATTATTTCTTTTAATTTTACTTACTTTTGACCTATTTAAAGATATCTGGTTATGACAATCTCTCTTCTTTAGAGATAATACAAACACCGATATTTGAAGATAAATCTATCGATATCACCAAAACGGTTTTTTTAGAATTGTTTGATATCTTCTCGGTTGCTTCCACAATATTGGTCATAAAGTCAGATGAAAGCCTTTTCTCATTCTGAATCTCAACGAGTAAATTTGAGTTGTATTTGGTCAACACACTTCGAGCACCATCATATATATCATTATCAATCAATGAGCTAGATAAAATACAATGGTCAATTTCTTCATAGCTTATACATGCTTCTTCACAAGAATCAAGAATGAGACGTTCCAAAAGACTATGGAACTTCATGTCATTCCTTAACACTAGTCCGTTATAAGAAGAATGAAGTATACTTCGTACCCACGCTATTGGTTTGCCATTAGTCTTATTTAGATTTTCTCTATTGGACAATAGAATAGCTGCACTCCCATTAGTAAGGTTACATTCGGCATCTTTAAACAAATGGTTTATAACACTTTCTTGTGCAGGCGTTACTTCATCACTTGAACAAGCAATCATATAATCTTGAGTATTGCTCCTTAAAAGATCTACACTATATTCGAAAGCAGCTGTTGGACTGCATAATACCGTGCAATGTCCACTAATTTTATGCGCGATAGACACCTGACCACAGATTGCGCTAACGATATGCCCAGGAAAATGACGAGCACTCGCAAACTTGGGATCACCTTCATAGATAGACTTTAAATAAGTTTCTAAACATTTTTGCGGTCTTTGTGAGTTCCCAGTAATTAATCCGGCTCTAGGACTACTTTGTATTACATCCTCGAAACCATCAATCACATCTCCTACAGATTCTATGCAGAATTTTATCTCCGGTGAATCCCGTTTAAATCTTTTATTTTGTTGATTAATCCTACACTTTTCCCCAAAAACACTTCCTTCGGGTTTTATTATTTTTTTTAATTCACCATCATTAGAGCTCGCTTTTATTATAGGTATAGCTGTTTTTTCATATTTAACCTTTCGATTACAACTGTTTTTGGTTACGATTAGTGCACTGTTACTTCCACCAAAGCCAAAACTGTTTGCCAATATAGTCTTAATTTTCTGGCTAGGGTAGTTTTTGTAATTAAGATTTATAGAACTACAATCTTCTCTGAGTTTTAATACATGATTATTTTCTGGCGTAATACCGGCGTCCAGAAGAGACAAAATACTGATGAGTTCTATAATTCCCGAGGCTCCTAATGTATGACCGTAAAAAGGTTTCATTACGCTCACGGGAATATCGTTACCAAACAGCCTCTCGTAAGCTTGCGATTCTGGTACATCGTTTGCGCTTGTGCCTGTAGCATGAGCAGAAATTAAATCTATATCTTTTCTACTAAGGTCAGCGGCAAATAGAGCTGCATCAATGGCCTGTATGGCTCCTGCCCCATTTGGCTCTGGTGATGTTTCATGATAAGCGTCACTTGACGCACCATATCCCGCTACTAACCATTTACTACTATTTTTGTCATTATTTCTTGCTAGTATCAAAATACCTGCACCTTCACCTAAATTTATCCCTTTAAGTTCTGAAAAAGGTGCACATCTTCCTTCATTTAATGCGCTCAAACTATTAAATCCAGCCAATACCGGCAGATCAACACAGTCACAACCTCCACAAATTACTAAGTCAGCTTTATTAGAGTTTAGTAAATCAGTAGCTATGCCTACAGCGGTTAAACTAGAAGAGCATGCTGATGAAACGACAATGTTTTTTCCTTCGATGTTGTAACGGGATGCAATAGCGTTACTACAATGAGACAACATTGATGACATAAGTTCACTAAGCTTTACTTGTTCTACGTTTCCTTTCAGTACCTTAGAGAACATCTTTGAGTAACTATCTGTCCCAGAGTTATAACTGCCTAATACAACAGAAATCCTACTCTTATCATAATCATCAAGATCTAATCCCGAATTTTTGATAGCTTCTTGAGTTGCTCGTAAAGCAAAAATAGAAGCATTATTAATCCAACCATTTTTTCCAAAAGAATCTGTACATTCTATATCATGAACAGATACAGTCGCATTTTTTATTCCAATAGAATTGTATTCATGGTTATTTATTAGCTTGTGTTTGTCTTCAATATATAATTTTAATTCATCTAAATTAGGAACAGGTGGGGTATATAATCCCATACCAGTAATAATAATTGAATTTTTCATTAATTTACCTTATTAGCAGGGCGGGATCTCACATTTTTTATATGATTATTATGTATAAAAACAATTCTCTGGCTGCATCAATAAATGCGCAGCCGAGATGTCAAAACCTATCAATAAAACGTATTGAATGTGAGAAATTATCTATATCTGAGAAATAGATAATTTTTACACAAAGTAGAATCCCGCTCTGACCTTATTAGATACTTAACAGAACTTTCCACCATCAACATGGAGCACTTGACCAGTCATGTAATTACAATTTTCATCACATAGTAATTTAACTATTGAGCTGACATCTTCCACATTTCCTACACGACTTATAGCTGAAGCACGTAATACATGCTCATAGATACTTTTTGGGATGTCATTTGTCATATCGGTGTCGATATATCCGGGGGCAATAGCATTCACAATGATATTGTATTTTGATAAAACTCTTGCGCAAAGTCTTGTGAATCCATTGACGCCTCCTTTGGAGCTACTATATGCTACTTGACCCGCATTGCCGCAAAGCGATGTGTTTGAGGATATGTTTATAATTCTTCCCATATTGTTGCTAGATGTGGAATTTTTCAAGGATGGGACAGAAGCTAAAGTCATGTTTATAACGCCTTGAAGGTTAGTATATAAAACGTCTTTATTCTCTGCATCATTACAACTGACAAATTGTTTACTCAAAGTTATACCTGCATTGTTTACAAGTATATTTATTGAACCCTGTTTTTTTTCAATTTCCTCAACTATTGATTTGCACATGTGGAAGTCTTTAATATCTAGCATATGGATAGAAGATGATATGTTTCTTTCATCTAGATAATGTTTAACTTCTTCTGCCTTATATGAATTTCTTGTATATGTTAGAGCTACATGGGTATTTTCGGATGATAGTTTCATGCAAATTTCTTTACCGATCCCTCTGCCTCCTCCGGTAATGAGTACTACTTTCTTAGACATAGTCTACAACTCCATTTCCTAGCCGTATCGTAGCCCCACTTAAGGGAAACTCGTTTTGAATCATTGAAATTAGAAACTTAGTTACATCCTCATAGTTGATTGTTTTATATTTCAATGCATAGTTTTTTAAAACTTCTTTACTATTTCGATCAAGTTTCAACTCCTTTAACTCGGGTTGAATTACCAATGTATTAAAAAACATATTGTAACGAGAGTACTCTTTTGCTAAGGATTTCGACATTGCAGTTATTGTCTCGTTGTATACTGGAGAGCTATAGCAGCTGTCTAGATAACCGAATGAATCATCTTGTAACAGGAAGAAGTATTTTCCCTTACCTGATTTTATGTTATCTAATATTAAACCCTTTATCGTTTTCATTACAAATAGAACATTATCAGTTACTGTATTTGAAAAAAGACCATCTCTATTGTTGATATCAGGACTGTCTACTATTTTCTCTAAGTCTTCTTGCTCATTGTATCTCAAATCAACAATGACATTTTCATAAGTATCATTATGATTTTCAATTTTCTCAATCAACTTAACTTTTGAATTTTCTTTAGTGTTATATTTAATATCTACTGAGTGCAAAAGAATATCGTCAGAGTCAAGGTTATTGAGTATATGTTCAACGAGATTTGATTGATAGTTGGTTATAATTAGTGTTTTCATATTCTATAGAAATACTTATAGGTTTAACAACTATTCGCAAATGGATTGACAGGCCATATAAAAATAAATTCAAATGACCCATCAAGTATTATCTAATGGCCATTTATGTTATTTATCTCAATTGCCACTAAGATTATTAATAACCAGTTCAGTTAAGGTTAATGGCGTTCTACAATGTTCTTCCATCATTTCTTTAGTTATGTTACCTAATTCAATGCCATATTTCTGCTGAACCCCTACAAAAATATCAAGTAAATCTACAGAATCCAAAGCCAGTCCATCGTCAGATATTAAAGATGTATCATCTTTAATATCTGATAGTTCATGCCCCCATTCACTGAGTTCAAGATTTTCATAAATAATTTTTTCTTTTATATAAGCGATAACTTCTTTCTTATCCATAATTTTCCTATTTTGTTTATGTTAAATTTACTATGTAACTTATATGGACACCGACTCAATTCAAGTGGGTGGCATATTTTTCTGACAAAAGTAGTCGCAAACATATATTCGGTTTCAAAGAGAGTCGTAAGCGTCCAATTAACCCGTGTGATTAGACTCAATCTCACTGAGATTAACATTCCACGGTAGAAGATCAAGTCCAGTTTTTCCGCCCCGTGGTAAAGGGCGAATATCCCGCTCAGTGACATTGTTATCAATACTGGTATCTCCGTCATCCAGATAGGTCAGCAGCTTCGGCCATTGATTCAGGGTATAGCTGATGTAAGCACCCAAATGGCGTTCTTTAACCTGATTGCGTTAAATGTGATTAATCAAGATGCCAGTATTAAAGATAGTCATAAAGCTAAACGTCGAATAGCAACGTGGTCAGGTGAATTCCGTAGCCAGCTTATATTTGATTAAATTAACGGCAAAGAATCCCACTCTGATTGGGTGGGGCTTTTATCCTATTTGAGTACGCTACCGCCCTTAGGTTTGGCTCCTACAAGCAATCAATCAATGATATTAAAATTTGTTTTTAGAAAATAACCTATTAGGATCCTCTTTTATCCCTTTATCTCAAAGATAATAAGGATGGGAACAATATTTTTTTCCTAAATTTTTACTGGTACGATCATGAGTAGTAAATCCCAGGTCATTATCAATGGTTATATACTCAAGATACTTCAAAGTGCATGTTTGAAAAACGATTATGTTGTTGAATTTAAATGTTTTTATATCTGACGGCTCAAGCATTTTGAAGTTCATTCGGTATATACCCTTCATCTTTCAAGTTGCTGCTTTGTTGGCTGCGTTCACTTGCCGCCGCGCTGCAACTTGAAATCTATTGGGTATAGTTCTAATTTTTAGTTTTAAAAAGATAAGTACTTTGTTGCTGCTTTTGCGAATGAGCCTACAATTTTTTTAATCACTGTAAATAGCGATTTTCGTTCAATAAATGTAAATAATGCATTTTCCTTTGGCTAAAAAGTCGCCAGCCATAATAATTGACCGGCTGTCTTAGTAATTTAACTTATTATAAGAGAATCTAAGATTCCTTTTTGTGATAAATACCATACTTTTATTTCTTAACGTGTATTCATAATATACAACATTAAATTAGACTCCACGCTGTGATTAATTCAAGAAAATATAATCCGGCTGCAAAATTATTACATCAAAGTTCCTATTCTAAAAATAATTTCATTTGATGTAATATAGTTCATATATAATATCTAATTTATATTTTTAATAAAATGACATGTGGTTAATTTTATTCTATTTTATTAATTAACTTATTATTCATTACGTTTAGTTACAATCTTTCAATATGGTTTTCATTTGTTTTTATATTTTTTAGTGTTTTTTATTTTTTATCTGTTAATATCCAAAATCGTAGTATACCCGTGCTCATTGAAACTGCTTGATTTTCCCCAAAATGAGGATCATGGTATCAGTCATGAAAATATTCATTACCGATGAACAAAAAGCCGAACTTGAATACCTCCATCCCACGCAGGGGACGAAACTCGCTTATGGCTGGATGTGCAAAAGCCAGAAAACCGCGGTGAAAACAACGGGAAACCGTCCCCGTCTGAACCTGATGGGCGCCCTGAATCTGGCCGATATCAGTAAAACGGGGGGACGCGAGTATGACCGTATCGACAGTTAATCATATCGCCGAATTCTTCATTGCCATTCGTGAAACCTATCCGGTCAGTCAGAAGGTGCATATTATCCTTGACGGAGCCGGTTACCATCGGAGTGAGTTGGTGAAAGACTGGGCTTATGTGATGAATGAAAAGGTCAGAAATAAATAACAAACTTCACTCTGTATACCTATACGAGAGCATAAAATCTATGGTCACCAAGATAAAACAACGCGATGGTTATAGACTTATAATCACGAACTCCCTAACATGGGATTAGCGGGGAATAACCCCTATTCAAAAATTGACGCTGTCACAAAACAAAAATTCTACTGCTAATAACCTCCATTAAAAATGGGATGGTTACCATGTTAAGGATTCTATGTCTACTCATTTTCTCGCATTTGAAAAACCAATCGTCGAATTGAATGAAAAAATCGACGCTTTAGTGACCTTTAAAGAAAATAGCCATCTGTCGGATATTAAGATCGACGAGGAAATCAAATTACTTGAGAAGAAATGTCTTTCATTAACGAAAACCATTTTTTCTCAACTTGGCGCTTGGGAAATCGTCCAACTTGCCAGACACCCCATGAGACCTTACACCCTCGACTATGTTTCTTTGATCTTTACTGAGTTTCAAGAGCTAGCGGGTGACCGAGCATTTGCAGATGATAAAGCCCTTGTTGGCGGTTTAGCTCGTCTTGATGACCAACCTGTGATGGTAATAGGGCAGCAAAAAGGCCGTACCACGAAAGAAAAAGTGATGCGCAACTTTGGCATGCCTTCCCCTGAGGGTTATCGCAAAGCATTACGCTTAATGAAAATGGCCGAGCGTTTCCATATACCAGTGGTGACTCTTATTGATTCTGCGGGCGCTTATCCAGGTATTGGTGCTGAAGAGCGGGGACAAGCCGAAGCGATTGCGCGAAACATTATGGAAATGTCTTGCTTAAAAACACCAATCGTCTGTGTGATCACAGGAGAAGGTTGCTCTGGTGGCGCGTTAGCGATAGGGGTTGGCGATCGCATTAATATGTTGGAATACAGTACCTATGCGGCAATTTCACCGGAAGGTTGCGCATCTATTCTTTGGAAAGATGCACAAAAAGCTCAGGTTGCCGCTGAAGCGATGGGAATGACGGCGAAACGACTTAAAGAGCTTGGTATTATCGATACTATTATCCCAGAACCACTTGGTGGTGCTCATCGTGATTATCTGATCGCGGGTGAAAATTTAAAACAACAGCTACTCGCCGATTTGTCAGCATTGAAAAAGCTCGATATTGAAACATTACTGGCGGAACGCTACCAAAAAATAATGGCAATTGGTTATTGTTAAGGAGAACATAAAAAAGTCAGGGGCACTTATGCGGTAACCACCTCTGTTAAATTATGATCCGTTTCTTCACATAATTTTATGCCCGGATACCAATGCTCGAATCGGGCTTTTAAATTATCATTGAGTACCGCTGCGCATGTCTGGAGTTAGTAATGCACACTTTGTTGGCTCCATTGCATCTGCTGCTTTTCACCATGCGTTTAGCGATGACTTCATTGATCGTCGATTCAACAAATGAAGAAGCAATCGGCTCACCATATCGGTACATTTCGCCGTAATTCAGGTGGTGTGATTGCTTACTGCCTTAAATGGAAGAAACCATCACTGAAAGTTTTCTACTCAGGAGAAGATTTTCCAATGACGGCTTAAACAGAATGCAGGTTAATTATTAAGGATGAGCAATAAAGCCAACAGCTTCATACACTTTATCTAGCGTAATCTGAGCGCGGGCTTTTGCCTTCGCTGCACCTTCTGCCATGATTTTGTTCAGCAGGATTTCATCATTACGGAAATAGTGGAAACGCTCTTGTAACTCAGTCAACATACCGGAAACTGCATCAGCAACAGCACTTTTTAAATGACCATACATCTGGCCTTCAAATTCTGCTTCCAGTTCAGGAATGGTTTTGTCAGTAACACCCGCGAGGATATCTAATAAATTGGAAACACCCGGTTTTTGTTCCAGATCATAGCGAACACGAGGAGGTTCTTCTGAATCTGTGACTGCGCGTTTTATCTTTTTAGCGGCTGATTTTGGATCTTCCAACAGAGCGATAACGTTGTTACGGTTATCATCTGACTTGGACATTTTCTTTTCTGGGTCTTGAAGGGCCATAACACGGGCACCACCGGTTGGGATAAACGGCTCTGGTAAAGAGAAGATATTGCCGTAGATGGCATTAAATCGTTGAGCAATATCACGGCTCAATTCAAGATGTTGTTTCTGATCGATACCTACAGGAACCTGATTTGTTTGGTATACCAAAATATCCGCCGCCATCAGTACAGGATAGTCAAACAAGCCTGCATTGATGTTTTCGGCATGACGGGCTGATTTGTCTTTAAACTGAGTCATGCGGCTGAGTTCACCGAAATAGGTATAACAGTTTAGAACCCAGCTTAACTGAGCGTGTTGTGGGACATGAGATTGGACAAAAATAGTACTTTTCTCTGGGTCAATGCCACAAGCCAAGTAGAGAGCTAGTGTATCCAGAGTGCGTTTTCTCAACTCTTTTGAGTCCTGGCGGACTGTAATTGCATGTTGGTCAACAATGCAATAGATGCAGTCATAATCATCCTGCATTTTAACCCACTGACGTAACGCCCCCATATAGTTACCGATGGTTAATTCACCGGAAGGCTGTGCGCCGCTGAATACAATAGGTTTTTGGGAGTTTAGTGTTTCAGATACAGTGGGTTTATTCATTTTATTATGCTTCCTGAAGTTTTAAATATGGGAGTCCAATTATGGATAGCAGATCCGAAAAATTCGTTAATATGCAATCTGGATTGCTTAATGCAATAGATTCACCGTAGTTATATCCATAAGTTAAACCAACACACGGGCAACCAGCCGCTTGTGCTGCTAAAATATCATTACGGGAATCACCGACAAAGAGCAGTTCTTCCTTACGCAGTCCGAATGTACCCATTGTTAAATAAATAGGTGCCGGATGTGGCTTTTTCTCTTTAACATCATCACCACCTAACACTAATGAGAAATATTCACTGATGCCTAAAGAAGCCAGCAGAGGAGCAATGAAAGGTGTTGGTTTATTGGTGATGATACCCATTGGCAAATTGTGTTTTGCCAGTTCAGCCAATGTAGCTTTGACTTCTGGGAACAGTTGACTGCCTGTTGTTACAGTTGTTTCATAGAATCGATCAAATAGCTCACGGGTTTCTTTATGCAGTTGCGCGGTCAATTTGACTCTGGCCCATGTCAACGCCCGTTCGACCATAATGTCTGCACCATTACCTACCCAAGCAGCAACCCGCTCTTTTCCCGCAGCAGGGAGATCTTTGGCTAACAGCGCTTGATCCAGTGCATCAGCTAAACCATCGGCGCTGTCTACCAGTGTGCCGTCCAGATCAAAAGCGATAGCACGAATACCTTTTAATACCTTACTTACCATGAGATACCTTTGACAATTCACTACGCATATTATCAATAACAGTTTTGTAATCAGGCTGACTGAAAATAGCTGAGCCAGCAACAAACATATCTGCCCCCGCGGTTGCTGCCGCGGCAATGTTGCTAGCTTTAATGCCACCGTCTACTTCAAGACGAATATCATAACCGCTTTCATCAATGATTTTACGAACCTGACGCAGTTTCTCTAGTGTTCCAGGGATGAAAGATTGACCACCGAAACCGGGATTTACCGACATCAATAGAATGATATCCAGTTTATCCAAGACATAATCAAGATAACTCAATGGAGTTGCAGGATTGAATACCAAACCAGCTTTACAACCATACTCTTTGATCAGTTGTAAACTGCGGTCAATATGCTCGCTGGTTTCTGGGTGGAAGGTAATGTAAGTTGCTCCTGCTTTGGCAAAATCAGGGATAATGCGGTCAACCGGTTTTACCATCAAATGAACATCGATTGGTGCAGTGATACCATAATCTCTTAGAGCCTGGCAGACCATAGGCCCGATAGTCAGGTTAGGGACATAATGGTTGTCCATCACATCAAAGTGAACAACGTCAGCCCCTGCTGCCAGCACCTTAGCTGTATCTTCACCCAGCCGCGCAAAATTTGCAGATAAAATGGATGGGGCAATCAGAAAGTCTTTCATTATCTTCTCCAAATCGTTTCTATCATCCCTTAATTGCCAGGCAAAAGGGGAGTGGATAAATCAGCGATATAATGCCAAAAGTTCGTCTACCTTACTGCGGGCAAGGATATTCCTGCTGATAGTACGACGTGCTTTGACAATATGAAGTGAAGCCTGATAGTACCATTTTCGCGTCATTGGCGTATCGTGGTTGGATATCAAAACAGGAATTGCACGTTCTGATGATAACTTAAATGCAATATTTGCCAGATTTTCCTGATCTGCAACGTTAAAACTATTGGTGTGATATGCCGTAAAGTTCGCTGTTGCTGACAAAGGAGCATAAGGAGGATCGCAATAGATAACTGAGCCTTTATGTGCTTCGTTCAACGTGTGTTGGTAGTGCTCACAGATAAAAGTCGCATTTTGGGCTTTTTCAGCAAACCAGTGTAATTCTTCTTCGGGAAAGTAGGGTTTTTTATAACGGCCAAAAGGTACGTTAAATTTACCATGAGAATTATAACGACAGAGGCCGTTGTAACAATGGCGATTGAGATAAAGGAATAACACGCTGCGATGGAACGGGTCAGTGCTTTGGTTAAATTGCTCTCGTAACTGATAAAAATGTTCGGCTGTATTGTATTCTTGGGTAAACAGAGGCTGTGTGTGGACGATAAACTCATCAGCCCTGAGTTTTACTGTGTTGTACAGGTTAATCAGGTCACTGTTGATATCAGCGAGGATATAAGAATCGTAGTCTGTGTTCAAAAAGACAGAACCTGCGCCAACAAATGGCTCTATCAGACAACTACCGGCTGGCAGATGACGTTTGATATCATCTACCAACGGGTATTTTCCACCGGCCCATTTTAAGAAAGCGCGTTTTTTTTTCATGCTGTCAATTAATTACTCAATCATTCCAGAGCCGCAGATTGTACTCTGTTTAGGACAGCATATCAGCGCCTAATAAATATTGTTTTATTTTCTTAGGTCTTGTTGCACTTGCTGCATCGTTCTAACCCAAGGTTTTTTCGCCTGAATCTCGGCTGGTAGAGATGAAACGGCCCGTTTGGCTTCAGAAACGGAACGGTAATCACCATGAATTAAAACAAACCAAACTTTTCCATTACGTTTAGTTTCATAAACTTTGTAATGGGTAAGATTATGCTTTTTAGCAAAAGCGGTCAGTGTATCTGAGCGGCTGGCACTACTTAATTGCAAAGTGTAATGGTTTGCCGGGGTTTTTAATTGATCACTACTGGTGCTACTGACCACATTGTTTTTACTGCTAGCATGACTTGTCGATGGTTTTGATTTAGCTGGTGTTTCTGATTTCAGTGGACGGATATTTTCTGATTTCTGCTGTACCACCGGTGGTGGTGTTACTGGCTGTGATTGTTGGGTTTGATTCAGATTCTGTACTGCGTGATTTATATTACTTTGTTGTTGAGTCAGTGCATCAGGAATATTTCCTGATAATTCAATGCGCTGATTTTGGGTTTCGCCATTGTTAGTTTGAAGCTGATGAGGTTGAGTTGAAGTACCACTGACAGGAGGAACATTGATTTCCTGTGGTCTGTTGATTGTCTCTGTAGTGGTATTCTCTGATGTTATGGATTTATTGTCATCGTTGTTGGATGATGAACTTGATAAATCAATATTCTTCTTGGCAACATTTGGCGATTGCTGTTTTTCATGTTCAGTTGGGGCTTTTAAGGCAGAACTGATAGCAATAATCAGCAGTAGCAGCACTAAAATCCCAATGCCAAGCATCATTTGCTGACGTGAAACCGCAAATTTGGGTTTGTTTAATGGCTGACGCGAGCGTGAAGGACGGCGATCTGAGGTATCTGGCCTAAACTCGTTATTTGCTCTTTGTTCATTTTCTGATTTGAATTCGTCCATATGCCCTCCAAACAGAGCCAATACTGCCAATTGCAATTGAAGTCAGTCCGGCAGGCTGACTTAACGAAGATAGAAATTTGTCTGATAGAGTCGTTATTTTATGACATAACAACCAGATGGATGCAAAAAAACATTTAATTTAATGCTATAAGTATACAACTTACTTAAAATTTACACACTTTCATAGTAAACACTGACGGATAGCGTCAAGAACACAGTTGTGTTCAATATCTGAGCGGAGATCAGCTTTACCTATTTTTGTTGGAAGAACCAGTCGTAATTTACCTGCTATAACTTTCTTATCTCGCATCATATGTGGGAGGTAGGCTTCTGGTGGCATGTTTTGTGGCCCGTGTACAGGCAGATTTGCCCGCTCCAACAATCGGATAATACGTTGAATATCCTGTTCAGAGAAATTATCAACAAGTTGAGCTGTTCTTGCTGCCATGACCATTCCGGCGGCAACGGCTTCCCCATGTAACCAGACACCATATCCCATTTCTGTTTCGATGGCGTGACCGAAGGTGTGACCAAGATTCAGTAGGGCACGTAAGCCACTCGATTCTTTCTCATCTGCTGCGACAACTTCAGCTTTCAATTCGCAGCAACGACGGATGCAGTAAGTCATTGCTTGGCTGTCAAGAGCCAGGAGTTTATCCATATTATCTTCAAGCCAGCTAAAAAATACGCTGTCGAGAATGATACCGTACTTGATGACCTCAGCCAGACCGGAAGAGAGTTCGCGGGCTGGAAGCGTTTGCAGGCAATTAAGATCGACCATCACAGAGACTGGTTGATAGAATGCACCTATCATGTTCTTGCCAAGGGGATGGTTTACTGCGGTTTTTCCTCCGACAGAGGAATCAACCTGGGCAAGAAGGGTGGTAGGCATTTGAATAAAATGGACACCACGTTGATAACAGGCAGCGGCAAAACCAGTTAAATCACCGATTACGCCGCCACCGAGAGCGATAAGCGTTGTGTCCCGGCTATGGTTATTTTCCAGCAAGGCAGAAAATACGTCATTTAATACAGAAAGAGATTTGTACTGTTCACCATCAGGTAGAACCACTTCATCTACCCGAATCCCGGTTTGCTGCAAGGTGGCTTTTACTTTTGCCAAATACAGCGGAGCTAGGGTTTGATTCGTCACCAGCATAACTTGCTGGCCTGCTTTCAATGGTGCAAAAGCAGAAGGATCGTCAAATAGCCCTTTTGCAATGGTAATTGGGTAACTACGTTCCCCTAAAGTGACAGTGATCTTTTCCATAAGCAGCCTTCGCCTTAATTATTTATCGCTGTACAGACTTGCTTGAATCAGTTTTTTTCCAGTAACTCAATGATTTGGTTAGCGACAACTTTAGCGCTCTGTTCATCGGTACGGATAGTGACATCAGCAATTTCCTCATACAGAGGATTACGTTCGTTTGCTAAATTTTCTAAAACTTCACGTGCTGGTGCATCAACTTGAAGTAAAGGACGTTTTTTATCGCGCTGAGTGCGTGCTAACTGTTTTTCAATGGTGGTTTCCAAGTAGACCACGACCCCACGGGCAGACAGACGATTACGGGTTTCTCTGGATTTCACAGAACCTCCGCCAGTCGCCAGTACAATGCCTTGTTTTTCAGTGAGTTCGTTAATCACTTTTTCTTCGCGTTCGCGGAAGCCTTCTTCGCCTTCCACATCGAATACCCAGCCCACGTCAGCTCCGGTACGTCGCTCAATTTCTTGATCGGAGTCGTAAAACTCCATATTGAGTTGCTGAGCTAACTGACGACCAATAGTGCTTTTGCCGGCACCCATAGGCCCAACCAGAAAGATATTACGTTTCTCTGCCATGTTTTTGGTATTACTAAGACTATTCGTTAATGATAACCCGCCCCGCTAATCAAAATCAGCAGCGGGACCTAAACTGAAACCTCATGAGCGGTAATGTGAGATCAGATAACAAAATTATCTCAGTACATCAGCCAGTTTTGCAACTATATAAATCAACGACGAGCTTTTTGTGACGGAAGCTCTGGTTTCATTGGCTGATTATTGTGATGTTAAACCCGACCACTCAATTAGTTAACTCTTGTATGCTAAATCGGACTCAGCGTCAAATCTATAAACAGGATTAGTTGGAAAAATCTGCGCATCATCATACGGAACAGTTAAATTTTTTATATCCAACTCACTGATATAACGGTTATATTTTTATTTTTGATCAAATGTCCATCAATTGAGGTGTAATAAATATGACTAACTCACGTCGGCTGTGTTTATGACCTTTTTGGTTGAATAATGAGCCGATTAGTGGGATGTCCGATAGATAAGGGACCTTCTGGGTTTGCTCGCCTTTTTTCTGTTGAAAAATTCCACCGAGAATAAGTGTTTCACCATTTTTTACAGTAACTTGAGTTATTATTTCCTGTTTGTCGATGGTTAAATTCTCACCTCCTCCTTGACTTATTGAGATCCCTGGCATGTTTTGACTGATTTTCAGAGAGAGCCTGATTTTGTTTTTTCTCAGTATATGGGGTGTGACTTCCATTCCTAGTACGGCTTCTTTAAATTGCACGGTACTTTTCTCTTTTTCTTGGCTGATGTAAGGAATATCAGAGCCTTGCTTGATGCTGGCTAACTGTTGATGAGAGGCGGTTAGTCTTGGGCTAGCGATAATATCTAGTTGGTTTTCTTGTTCTAAGGCACTGAGCTCCATTTCCAGCAAACTGGTGTGAATGCGGGCAATATTGAACGCAAATCGATGCATGTTATCGCTGGCTGCTTGGTTGATATTGAGTCGGTTTATACCAGTTGATGTATTAATCTGCTCTCCTATCGGCATACCCCAGTAAATGCCGAGTTCATGTAATGCTTCTCGGCTACTGGTCACGATATGTGCAGTAATCTGCACTTGCTGCTGTGGTGTATCTATCTCTTTCAACCAGCTTTTTATCTGTGCGATGGCGATGGGGGTATCCTGTAAAATTAAACTGTTAGTTTCAGGATCAAAATCAACTTTACCTTCTTTTGTTATCAGTGCGGGCGTATTTTGCCTGAGATTCATGGCGATTCTTTCTGCATCTGCATATTGTAATACGGTTGAGAGGGACTGAATTTCGGTCTCATTGACTGATTGATCAAATAACTCAACCGATTGCTCTTCTGTCTCTATCATCGGGGGAGTAAAAGGATTTCTTATTTCTGCAACAACAATAGCGGGCAGAAAAAGGATAAACAGAATAAATTTTTTAGTCATAAAATTCCTCATGTGAGGTTTCTGACAGGGTGATTTTGACGTTTAGGGATTCACCTGATGGTGAAATGGAAAGCTGTTTAATCAGCAGCGGTGGATATAACGCTTGTAACGCCTCAAGAAAACTTAGCATCTGTTCGTAGTTCAAATAAATTGTGATTTGCCAGAGCGTTTTTTCCCCTTCTTTTTTACGTTGCCACTCAAGAACTTGTGCGCCAGAGTTTATCAATGGCTGTTGTAATTGTTTTATTGCGGTAATTTTTACCTCATTTTGTCGCGGCTTACTGAGTCCATTTTCTATTTGGTTGATGTGTTGTTGTATATCTTCCAATAGCGGTAGCTGATTTAGTCGTTCATTAGCTGCTTTGGTATTGATTTGTTGAGCTGCTATTTTTTGTGTCAGGCTACTTCGCTGTTCAGCTCTTTCTTGCCAGAAGAAGAGATAAAACAGAATCAGAAATGGCATGATAATAGCTTGCTGCCAGATAAAGAGCAGCCAGGTTGGTTTGGCAAACCACCATAGATAGTCACTTTTTATCATCGGATATCTCCGTCTGCCAGTTAGCGTCAATAATAAATTGTCTAATTTGTTGTTCGGTAGTGGTCATCTTTTTTAGTTGAATTTCAGACAATTGCCCGTTGTTTTCAAGATTATCCAGCAGAGACGTCATACTGGAATAATCCAGACTATTAGCAACCAGTTTTAATTGACCTGCCTGATCATCGAAAGCGGTTAACCAACTTCCTTCCGGTAATAATTCAGGTAATTCATTGAATAATTGCCAATGTTGTTGGTTCTGTTTCAGCCACGTTTGTTGTTGTTTTAATTTATAGGCCAGTTTGTTGTGAAGATTAACCGCCTCCTCTGTCTGAGTTATCTGTTGTTGCAAATATAATTGTTGCTGGTTGAGTTGCTGCCATTGTCTTTGATACTGGTTAATCGTTTCCTGTTGTTTTAATAACATCCAGACGAGCATTGTCAGCCACAATATCAATTGCAATAAGAGAAGAATCGCCCACCAACGATAACGATGTTTTAGCCGGGTTTGGCGCCAAGGTAGAAAATTAACCTGATACATCGTTACTTATCATCCGGTCTGAGTGCTAAACCACCAGCTATCACATATTTCATCAGTTGGATTGGCAGTGGTGGTTGATAGTGACGAAATGCTGTCAACATATCCCAAGAGTAAGTTCCTTCAGGTAGGGCTTCTTGTTGGTAGCTACTGTAGTAAACAGGCTGTTCAGCCATAGATGAAGTAAATAATTGACGGATAATCTGCTGTGGAGAAACAGCCGTATTTGCTGATACTAGATCATAAGCGAAGGGGACATTGGCAGGAGATACCCATAGCCAGCCAGATTGTTGCCTGTGTAACAGCCAACTATCAGCGGGAACGCCAGCATATTGCGCTATATAGCGTAGGGCACAGGGGGCAATATCAATGGCGTCTGGAAATATTCCTGCTTGTGCAAGACATTGTAGCCAGAGGTTGAGATCTTTCTGGCGAGCGGCGCTGATGTAGGCGTTTTGTTCAATAATACGGTAATCCAGCGCTAGTTCTCGGGTGTTAAAGGGAAATTGTTTCTCGGCACTGGCGTTGATAAACCAGCCTTGTTCCGGCTCTTTAAGATTGATATCTGGAGGTAAAATCAGACTCTTCTGCAATGTTTGTTGTACAGGTAGGGCGAGTCTGAAACTGATTTTTTTAGGTAATTCTTGGCGCCATTGATTTAAAATATCACATAATATTTCTGGCCGTTGTAAACGGCCCTCTGGCATGACCGCGTCAGATAAAAGATATTGCCAGCAGTGGCGAAGCTGCCAGCCATCTCGGCGTTTTATAGCTGCGACGGCGCGAAGGATGCCATTTTGGATGTCCAATCCGACATACCATTTTGGTGAATACATAACTATCGATCTCCATATCAGTAATTTTAATAAAAGACCATATTCAAGGTGCTGTGTAACCTTTATACTACGCGCCGATTGTTTATAAACCACCCGACTAACATGGCATGGGAAATTTCAGGTGAAGTTCGTAAAGTATTTTCTAGTCTTTGTCGTGAGTTGCATTTTTCTGGGAACAGCCTCGATTTTTGGTATGTACAAATATATCGAGCCTCAGTTACCTGATGTGGCGACATTAAAGGATGTTCGATTACAGACACCAATGCAGGTGTTCAGTGCAGATGGCGAGCTTATTGCCCAATATGGTGAAAAACGCCGTATGCCTCTTGAGCTGTCCGAAATTCCATCCATTATGGTGAAGGCGTTCATTGCAACGGAGGACAGCCGTTTTTATGAACATCACGGGGTTGATCCTGTAGGGATTATCCGGGCAGCCTCTGTCGCGATGAGTTCAGGTCATGCATCACAAGGGGCAAGTACCATTACTCAGCAACTGGCGAGAAATTTCTTTCTCACTCCTGAGAAGACGTTGATGCGTAAAATCAAGGAAGCTTTTCTGGCCATCAGGATTGAGCAATTGCTGAATAAAGATGAGATCCTCGAACTCTATCTCAATAAAATTTACCTTGGTTACCGGGCTTATGGTGTTGGGGCTGCGGCTCAAGTTTATTTTGGTAAGAGTGTCAATGAGTTGACACTGAGTGAAATAGCCATGATTGCTGGTTTGCCAAAGGCACCTTCTACGTTTAACCCGCTTTATTCTTATGGCCGAGCGATTAACCGCCGTAATGTGGTTCTGAGCCGTATGCTCAATGAGGGCTATATTACTCAGCAGCAATATAATCAAGCTAGAAGTGAAAAGTTGGTTGCTAATTACCATGCACCTCAGATTGCTTTCTCTGCGCCCTATTTGTCCGAGATGGTGCGTCAGGAGATGATTGAGCGTTATGGTGAGAATGCTTATACCGACGGTTATAAAGTTTATACCACGATTACCCGTAAGCTTCAGTTAGCTGCCGTGGATGCGGTTCGTAATAACCTCATTGATTATGATGTGCGTCATGGCTACCGTGGGGCGCAGGAAGTTTTGTGGAAAGTGGGCGAACCTGCTTGGGATCGAGAACAGATTGTCAAGAAGCTTAAGACTTTACCAAATTATGGGTCGTTAATGCCGGCAGTAGTGACCAAAGCGGGTAGTGATCAGGCGATAGTGATGTTGCCTGATGGCAGCAGTGTAGAATTGTCCATAGCGGGTGTCCGTTGGGCCAGAAAGTTCAAATCTGATAGTGCTCAGGGTGCGATTCCTCGTAGTGTGAATGAAGTGGTTCAAGTTGGTGAACAGGTTTGGGTTCGGAAAGTAAAGGATATTTGGTGGTTGGCACAAGTGCCGGAAGCTAATGCTGCTTTGGTCTCTATTGATCCGAATGATGGTGCTGTGAAGGCGCTGGTTGGTGGGTTTGATTTCAACTTGAGTAAATTTAACCGTGTCACTCAGTCATTACGTCAAATTGGTTCTAATATTAAACCATTTCTCTATACCGCAGCGATGGATAAAGGGCTGACATTGGCTTCACTGCTGAATGACTTACCAATTAGCCGTTGGGATGCAGGAGCCGGTACTGATTGGCGCCCGAAAAACTCACCACCGACTTATGTTGGGCCAATCCGTTTGCGTCAGGGATTAGGGCAATCGAAGAACGTCGTGATGGTTCGAGCAATGCGAGCAATGGGAGTCGATTATGCCGCTGATTACCTGCAACGGTTTGGTTTCCCGGCACAAAATATAGTACGAACGGAATCTCTGGCTTTGGGCTCGCCATCATTCACACCAATGCAAATGGTACGAGGGTATTCTGTTATGTCCAATGGTGGCTATCTGATCGATCCTTACTTTATTACTAAGATTGAAAACGAAGATGGCGATGTTCTCTTTGAGGCTAAACCTAAAATTGCATGTCCGCAGTGCGATATTCCAGTAATTTATGGGGATACGGTACGTTCAATCGAACTGTCTGAAAACTCGATTGAGAATGTTGCTCAATCTCATGTCAGCCAACAAGAGATATTGCCGTTACCTGAATTGGAAAGAGCTCCGGTAATTGATAGCCGTGAAGGTGCGCAAGAATATGCTCCTCATGTTATCAGTACTCAGTTGGCATTTTTGATCCATGATGCTTTGAATAGCAATATCTTTGGTGAGCCGGGTTGGTCAGGTACGGGTTGGCGTGCTTCACGCGATCTGAAACGTCGTGATATTGGTGGCAAAACTGGGACAACTAATAGTTCAAAAGATGCTTGGTTCTCAGGTTATGGGCCAGATATTGTCACGACGGTTTGGATTGGTTTTGATGACCATCGTAGAAGCCTTGGCCGTACAGCAGCCAGTGGCGGTGAGGCGGGTGCTAAGAGTGCACAGCCAATTTGGGATGATTTTATGAAAATTGCGCTGGAGGGGGTTCCTGAAAAAGAAGTTACACCTCCTCCGGGGATTGTTTCTGCCGTGATAGATCGTAAAACAGGTAAACTTGCTGGTGGCGGCGGAGATACCCGTAGTGAATACTTCATTGACGGCACTCAACCTACAGAGAGTGCGGTGCAAGAAGTTGGCACAACTTTAATTGAGAATGGTGAAAGTCAGGAGTTATTCTGATGATAAAACAGGCACAACGAAGCGCTGTTGTGCCTGTGAACTTCAACGGTGTGTTAAGTATCTTTGTGCCAGAAATAGGGCGCAGACATTGCGTGCTTCGTTGAAATCAGCGTGATCCAGTAATGACATCATATCTGCTATCGGCCAACGTATTTGTGGTAGTGGTTCAGGTTCGTCCCCTTCCAGGCTTTCTGGATAGAGATTTTCGGCAATAACAATGTTCATTTTGCTGGAAAAATAGGATGGGGCCATAGTGAGTTTGGCTAATTGTTCTATTTTTCTGGCACCAAAGCTGACTTCTTCTTTTAACTCACGGTTAGCTGCTTCGAAGATACTTTCCCCAGGGTCAATCGCGCCTTTAGGAAAGCCCAATTCGTACTGTTCAATGCCGACTGCATACTCACGAATAAGTAGCAATTCATCCCCAATGACCGGGATTATCAGAACAGCTTCCCGATTGGCCGGACGCATCCGTTCATAAACGCGTTTTACGCCGTTACTAAATTCGAGATCAACTGACTGAATATGAAATAAACGTGAATGGGCAATGTCCTCTATGTTTAGGATTTTAGGGTTTTTCAGGTCATTCATAATTGCCCCTGATGATTTAATATTGGTTGAGTTGAGTGCCTGTGCATTATTACGTCATAAATTATTTCATTAACCTTAGATTTTATGATGAAATTAGGTACACTCCATAGCTTGACTAAATATGGCCGATTATTTTGATAAATGATAGTGATTATCGCTGGTTATTGTTGTTACTGTTATCTTTATTCTCTTTGGAAATAGATCTATGTTGTATATAGTTTAGTGCGTTATTATGTAACTCATTGTAAAATAAATTAAAAAAATAAATAGAAATAACCTAATTCAGAACTTAACGTGTAGTTGCTAATTTGCAAACAACAATAGCAAGATTGTCATAGGTATAGGGATAAAATGAGTGTAACAGTCGTTATATTGGCTATCTTGATAATTAGCCTGGTTGTCATGGCTTCCTTTCTGATTTTCAAATGGAAGCTACATGATAGCGCCCGTTATCTGCCTTCTGTTGCTGAACCAACTTATCGTAAACTTAATGCTGATGAATACCAGGCTATTGAATGTTATTTGAATCGAGTGTTGCCGCCAGTTGTAACAGACCGTATTAATAAAACAAGTTGGCCAATTCTGATGGGTAAAAATGATATGGTTTATACTATCTGTCATTCCATTACCCGGTTTTCTGTTGCCTCAGATGAACGACATAGCTGGCGTTATTATATTGATATGGCAGAAATTCATTTGCCGTTTTTCCTTGAGCCTTTTATTAAACAGCAGAATATTATTGATGTTGTTCACACTGCGACAATACCACTGGTTGTTTCGATTAATGGTCACTTTCTGAAAGATTTTCAACAGGATTTTCCTTCTGCTCCGGTAATCTCAGATATATCTCATCAGCAGGCATCGATCCAAAAAAATGGTGAAACCAGCGTAAAGTTACAAAATATTCGTAAAGAGACATTGGAGGAATACCGGTTGAATCACTCATCGGGTATTTGGGAGGGGGGATTTTTGTGTTTCGGATTTTTCATTTGGTTTCTTGCGTTACTTTCACCGGCACTGCTTTTGCCGTGGCTGATGTTGATTGCAGGTAGTTTAGTCGTTGTCAGTTTTTGGCCATTACTTTGCCCACTTTCAATATGCAGGCGCCAGGATATTCACTGTCTTACCGGTATACCAAAACGATGGGGATTATTTGGCGAATTTGAACAAGGACAAATGAGTAATATTTCTCTTGGTGGGATTGATTTAATCTATCCTCCTCATTGGGAGCCCTATGTTGCTCACTATTTTGATCAGAAAACCAATATTGATATTTACACTAACGGTCAGGTAGTCAGGCAAGGGCATTATCTCTCTTTGCATGATGAAGAGAAAAATTACCCTTATCGTCGTTATGGAAAAAATCTCATGATGATCGTTAGCTGCTTGCTTATTATGTTACTACTCTATTTTTATCAGCCGGTTAGTGTACCGATGAAACTCAGTTTTGCTTGGTTGCGTGGCAGCATCACAAAAGTTATCACTGACGTTGATATGATAGAAGGGATGGAATTGCGAGTTGGGGATATCCTAAAAGCAAAAGGGATTGGTATGTGTTATATGCCCCCAAACAATATGAACGGTAAAGGCGACACCTATTTTTCTCCGTTAGATTGTTCGGGGATATATTGGAATAGGGTTAATCCACTGCCAATACCAGAATCAGAAATTATAGAAAATGCAGCTAAACTGATCGCGACTGTTAATAAACAATTACGTTTACAGGAAAATGACGATGTAATAAATCCAGACCTTACTCAGGAGATTTTCAAATCTAGTATGATCTTATTGGAAGATTTCTCTGATATTGTATTGAAAACTAAAAAACTATGTGAAAAAGAAACAGACTGTTTACGATTGAAAAATGCTTTGGTTAACCTGGGTAGTGCTATTGATTGGCTAACTTTGTTAAAGAATGCAGAAAGTGGCAAACTGGATGGCATTCATGTTTTATTGCGCCCGGCAGGTGCTGAAGCTTTAGGGAAATTGGTTGATGCGACGACATCATCATTTATCTACCGGGAAATAGATAAAGTTGCAATGCTGCTTAATAGCCCTTCTCCTGGCGGTGTTCTACTTATCAGTGATGAAGGCAAACAACTGGTTGAATATATAACGCCAGCCATCATCTCTTATGACCATAGTGTGTTGGAAGATCATAGTGCGTTGGAACAATGGCGTGAGTTACAGCGGTTATCGGATATGGTATTGCAAACACCCTTTGAGACAACGGGAATTGTCATGGAATTGTCCGTAGATAGTAATGGAACCCGCCGGATTGTGCTGCATAGTGAACTAGATACCATGACACTTGCTCGTTGTATTGGTACCACTATTTTATTCTTGGCTCTTTTTACGACCTTAATCATTAATTTTGTGCTGGTTATTAAGAAAAATCGGCAGAATAAACAACGTATAAACAAAATCAGTCAATATTACGATAACTGTTTTAATACACTTTTTCCGCCTACGCATTGGCGATAATCGACAATGGCATGTTAGGATTTATTTTATTTGCCGAAGCTGATAGTGAGAGGAAAAATGAAGGGTAATTCAGACTCCGATCAAGCTGTCCGTCTGGATAAGTGGCTGTGGGCGGCTCGTTTTTATAAAACACGGGCTATTGCACGGGAAATGATAGACGGTGGTAAAGTTCACTATAATGGTCAAAGAAGTAAACCGAGTAAATTGGTTGAACTAGGGGCTGCAATTAAACTGCGTCAGGGTAATGATGAACGTATAGTTGAAGTTCTTGCACTAAGCAATCATCGGCGCGGTGCGCCGGAGGCGCAACAACTTTACCAAGAGACGGAAGCGAGTATTACTAACCGGGAAAAAATGGCAATTGCTCGAAAAATGAATGCATTAACTATGCCTCATCCTGATCGCCGGCCGGATAAAAAAGAAAGACGCACGCTGATTAAGTTTAAAAACGATAAATTAAGTGGGCAGGAATAACCTGCTCGAATGAGAGAGAGATATGTTTAAACAAGACCAATTACACCGCTTTTTATTTGAGAATTATTCTGTACGTGGTGAGCTGGTTTTAGCCAGTGAGACTTACCAGAATGTTTTGGATAATCATGATTACCCGCAGCCGGTACAGCAATTATTGGGAGAACTGTTGGTAACAACTAGTCTATTAACTGCAACCCTGAAATTTGATGGCGATATTACGGTTCAGATTCAGGGAGATGGCCCGGTCAAATTAGCCGTTATTAATGGTAATCATCAGCAACAAATGCGTGGTCTCGCTCGTATTGATGGATTAGTGACTGAAAATAGCAGCTTGAAACAGATGGTGGGTACAGGCTATATGGTTATTACCATTACACCGACTCATGGTAAGCGTTATCAGGGAGTGGTTGCGTTGGAAGGTGAAACACTGGCGGATTGCCTTGATGATTATTTCAGACAGTCTGAACAGCTACCCACTCGTCTATTTATCCGTACAGGCATTCAGGATGGAAGAGTTGCTGCTGGTGGTATGTTGTTACAAATTCTGCCAACAGCGGAGCAGGGGAGTGCAGAAGCTTTTGATCATCTGGTGCAACTTACCGCAACCATTAAAGGTGAAGAGTTATTTTCATTGGAAGTTAAGGAGATCTTGCACCGCCTTTATCATGAGGAGGATGTCATATTATATGAACCACAAGCGGTTGAATTCCGTTGTACTTGTTCTCGCCAACGTTATGCTGACACATTAGTCACACTTTCCGATGAGGATGTTAATCATATTTTGCAGAAAGATGGCGCCATTGATATGGCGTGTGAGTATTGTGGCACGCACCATATTTTTGATGCTGATGATCTTGCTGCAATCAGAACAGAAAAAAAGAATCAGCTCCATTGATATTCTATCTAAACAAATTTTCTCACCTTTTAAGGCGCGGATTCGCGCCTTTCTAGCAATATCCATAATACTCAAAACTGCTTTTGTGCCTTTGGCCCCAGATTAAACTTAAAAAAATAGTGGGTTTTCAATTTTTTGATAACTATCGCTGTTAATTAATCATAACTATTTATTATTGCTCACAGAAAAAGCGTGACTACCCAGGAGCAATAACATGAGTGTTAAAGGTATTACCCCGCAGGAACTCGCGGACTATGGAATCCATGATGTTAATGAAATTATTTATAATCCAAGCTATGAGTTGTTATTTTCAGAAGAAACCAAACCTTCACTCGAAGGCTGCGAGAGTGGCACTCTGACCAACCTGGGGGCTGTGGCTGTCGATACAGGGATCTTCACGGGGCGTTCCCCCAAAGATAAGTACATTGTTCGTGATGATGTCACCCGTGACACCGTATGGTGGGCTGACCAGGGAAAAGGTAAAAATGATAACAAGCCATTACAGCAGGAAACATGGACATACCTGAAAGGCTTGGTAACTAAACAGCTTTCAGGCAAACGTTTGTTTGTAGTTGATGCTTTCTGTGGTGCTAATGCAGATACACGATTGAAAGTCCGCTTTATCACAGAAGTTGCGTGGCAGGCCCACTTTGTTAAAAACATGTTTATCCGTCCGTCAGATGAAGAGTTGGCTGAGTTCAAACCAGATTTTATTGTGATGAACGGTGCAAAATGCACCAACCCGCAATGGCAAGAGCAGGGTTTGAACTCTGAAAACTTTGTCGCGTTTAACCTGACAGAGCGTATACAGCTTATTGGTGGTACCTGGTACGGTGGCGAAATGAAGAAAGGGATGTTCTCTATGATGAACTACCTGTTGCCACTGAAAGGAATTGCTTCGATGCACTGTTCTGCCAACGTGGGTGAAAAAGGGGACGTTGCGGTTTTCTTCGGCTTGTCTGGTACAGGTAAAACCACACTTTCTACTGATCCAAAACGTAAGCTGATTGGTGATGATGAGCACGGTTGGGATGATGACGGTGTATTCAACTTTGAAGGTGGTTGTTACGCGAAAACCATCAATCTGTCCAAAGAAGCGGAACCTGATATCTACAATGCGATTAGACGTGATGCGTTGCTGGAAAATGTTACTGTACTGACAGATGGCACGGTTGATTTCCATGATGGTTCAAAAACTGAAAACACCCGTGTTTCTTATCCTATCAACCATATTGAAAACATTGTTAAGCCGGTTTCCAAAGCGGGCCATGCAACTAAGGTCATCTTCTTGACTGCGGACGCATTTGGTGTGTTACCTCCGGTATCTCGTTTGACACCCGAACAGACTCAATATCACTTCCTATCTGGTTTTACGGCAAAATTGGCAGGTACCGAACGTGGTGTGACTGAACCAACACCTACATTTTCTGCTTGTTTTGGTGCCGCATTCCTGACTTTGCATCCAACCCAATACGCGGAAGTCTTGGTAAAACGTATGCAGGCCGCAGGTGCTAAGGCTTATCTGGTGAATACTGGCTGGAATGGGACGGGTAAACGAATCTCGATTAAGGATACCCGTGGGATCATTGATGCCATCTTAAATGGTGATATTGAAAAAGCTGATACCATTACATTACCTATTTTCGATCTAGCGGTTCCGACAGCGTTACCGGGTGTGGATACCGATATTCTTGATCCACGTAAGACTTATGCAGATAAATCTCAATGGGAAGAGAGGGCGAAAGATTTGGCTCATCGCTTTGTCGACAACTTTGATAAATATACCGATACACCGGCGGGAGAAGCTTTAGTGAAAGCAGGTCCTAAACTGTAATTGTGAATTTTTTAGCCTCATCCGTTAGGGTGAGGCTTATTTGATATTTATATTGGAGGAAGGTCAAACAACAATATTTCACTATCACTGCTGCTGCTAAGTTGAATATTGACTTCATCTCGAATAGCCAGACCATCGCTGGTGGTGGCTTTGACGCCATTAACCGTCACTTCGCCACGAATGACTTGTATCCAAATATAACGGCCTTTTTCTGCGACATATTCGGCGGTTTCGTGATCCTCAAGTACCCAACGCCATAAAGTCATATCCTGAAATACTTTTAGTGAACCACCCCGCGCATCAGGCGAGAGCACCAGTTGGCGGCCTTGTACATCATCAAAGCGACCTTGTTCGTAGCGCGGTGTTAAACCCGTTTTACTTGGGATGATCCAAATTTGATACAGATGCAATTGGCGATCACTGTTCGGATTGTATTCTGAGTGGCGAATGCCGGTACCTGCGCTCATAATTTGGAATTCACCAGCAGGTACTCGCTCTTTATTTCCTATACTATCCTGGTGTTCAACGGCGCCAGAAAGAACATAGGTCAGTATTTCCATATCCTTATGCGGATGGGTACCAAAACCTTGACCTGCTTTGATGAAATCTTCATTAATGACTCTCAATGCTGAGAAATTCATAAAATTAGTATCGTAATAGCTGGCAAATGAGAAGGTATGCCAACTAGTTAACCAGCCATGATCGGCATGGCCGCGATCTGATGCTTTGCGTAAATGGATCATATTTAAATCTCCTCAATGGTTTTTACAGTCTAATTGAGAAGAGATAGCATTAAAGCTTAAAAATCTGACTTAAAAATTCAAATATTTTAAACAAAGGGTGACTGGATTAATTAATAAAAAGAAGCCAGCACTTGGCTGGCTAAAGTAAACACTGGAAGCAATGTGAGCAATGTCGTGCTTTCATCTGTACCCTGAAGGCAGTTCATCTGAAAGCGATACGAATGATAATAATTATCACTATCGATTGTAAAGTGTTTTTTCTGGTCAAATATAGAATAATGGTGAGGATTTATCTTAACTATTTGATAAATATTGCTATTTTTTTAGATATCGGTGTGATGTCCAAGGGAAAGAAAACCCTTTCATCGAGTCGATTTATTAGGTGATTACCTTAGATTATTCAGTAAATTTGACATGATATTAAGAGCCTTGACAGGGGTCACCGAAACTCTTATCTGGGGTCTATCTATCGAAATAATTTGATCAGGGGCATGAAACATGCTTAGACAAAATAAGCTAGAGCTGGAGTTTCATTTACCATAGGCAACTATTTATTTTAAGAAATGTTTTGATGAAATAATTACGCTATAACGAATTTTAATATGCTGCTCGATGCCAAATGTTCTCTAAAATTCAACTCATTCTGTTTAATAGCCGTTTCTTTTATATATTCTGACTGTACTTTAACGTCATGAAAGATATCTTTTCAGGTAATCATATGTGGCATTTTTTAGCGTGGGTTGTGTTAACAGGTTTGACTATTTTGGGAATGATTAATCATTCACTAAATCAGAATTATCAACAACAAACAGTTTCATTTAATATTCTTTATCGAGAGCTGAGTGAAAAGCTGGCACAACATGACGCGATTGTATCACTAACGGATACTAATATCGAATTAGATCAGCTACAGGAAAATTTTCCACAAATCGTCGGATTACAAGAGATGCCAATGAATGTATTAATATTCCCTATAATCAGTGAAGAGGGAGAGGGAAGATATTGGCTTAATAGTAAACGCGATAATATCCGGTTATTAATAGATCTTAATATCTTAATGAAAGATCTATCATTATTTTCACAATTTCGAATGGTACAACTGGATTGGAATAATCGCCCATTGATTACGTATGGACTGGAGAAAGAGCACTATTTTTGGAACTGGGAGAAAAAGTTAACCAATCGTTTTCAGCCTTTTGTGCTTAAAGTGGGTAACGATCAACAATGGTCTAAAATTCCGTGGGGTTATATTGCTTGTCTGAGTTTTTTATGGGCAGTGATTATCTGTTTTATCTTTTTAATTCAGAAGAATAAAAGATTGAGGAAAATTGCTGATTTACGAGCACATTTCTTTGAATTTACTCGCTTAAATACAATGGATGAAGTGGCAACAGGTGTTGTTCATGAATTAAATCAGCCTTTGACGGCAATTATGAGTTATAACCAAACCGCATTGCGGTTAATGAAAAAGCAGCAATATGATAAAGTAACGTTAATACTGGATTCATCAATTTTGCAAACTCAACGAATCGCAAATTTATTAACGCAGTACCGTCAAAAACTGACGACGGGTAGTATTATTTTACAATCTGTAAATATTTTACCGATATTAGGTCGAGTTGAGATATTGCTCGAAAATGAAATTAAGGCGGGTAAGATTAAGATAATAAAACATATTTGTGATGAATTGCCAATGATATCTGCCGAGCCATTGTGGATTGAGCAAATATTTCACAATTTAATCAGTAATGCTATTCAGGCGCAGCAAGGTCAAAGTCGGTCAGAATATCAAAATTGGATCCGCATCGATATCGCCTATATTAATGAAATGATAAAAATCATGATAACAGATGGTGGTCCTGGACTAAGTGATGAAGCTTTAAAAAACGTATTTATTCCATTCTTCACAACACGTCAACAAGGTATGGGGCTGGGAATGACGTTAACAGAAACATTAATTCATAAACTTGGTGGTGATATTAATGCTGAAAATTGTGAAACAGGAGGAGCGCGTTTTATTATTTGGTTACCAACTAATAAAGGTAAGGAGAAGTAATGGCGGCAGTGATTTATCTTATTGATGATGATGAAGCGATCCGTGACTCATTATCTATGTTATTAGAAACAATGAATTGGCAGGTAATTTCATTTCCTGGTGCGCAAGAATTTCTTGATGAAATTGGCAGTAAGAATATTGCAGCGCTTCAGGGGTGTATTTTATTGGATATTCGTATGCCGGGAAAACCTGGATTGGCATTGCAGGACGATCTTTTAAAACTCAATAGTACATTACCGGTTATTATCATGACAGGACACGGAAATATTGATATTTGTCGTCGTGCTTTTAAGAACGGTGCTTTCGAGTTTTTAACCAAACCTATTGATGCAGATTTACTCATTGAAACAGTATCAAGTGCATTATTATTTCATCAGAAAGTATTTAAGCAACGTCAGATATATGAGCAGTTAAAAGCTAAATTTAGCCAGTTATCTGAACGTGAAAGGGAGGTGATGAAAATTATTTTGGAAGGTAAAACCAGCAAACAAATTGCTCAACAGTTATCATTATCACCACGTACTATTGAGGTTCATCGAGCCAATATATTTCATAAATTGGATATACATTCTTTACCGCAGTTAGTCAAAGAGTATGAATTATTTAAGTCATTTTCTTATGACTAAGTATTTCTACTGAGTCGAATAAGTAATTGGACGAATAGCTATAGCCGATAAATCTCATTAAGTTAGAACAGGATAATTCATCAACTTAAACTTAATGAGGTTTACCTATGAAACATTCTCTTTTCTATACTGTCCTGGCAGCAGGTTTATTCGCTCAATCTGCTTTTGCTTCATCATTAATTACTGAACGTAATATTACTCTTGAGGTAGCGAATAAATTAGCTTCTGAGGCAATTCAGTCCTGTAAATCGAATAATTATAACGTGGCGGTTTCTGTTATTGATAAAAGTGGGGTTTTAAAAGCGGTTCAGCGTATGGATAAAGCCGGGTTGCATACCGTTGAGGCGAGCAAAATGAAAGCTTATACTGCGTTATCTACTCAGAGAACATCAGAGGACGTAATGAAAACCGCACAATCAAATCTTGGTGCTCAATATTTAGGGGATATTCCAGGTTTCCTATTACTCGGTGGTGGTGTTCCTGTTAAATCTGGTGATGAAGTGATTGGTGCAATTGGTATTGGTGGTGCACCGAGTGGTTCTTTAGACCAACAGTGTGCTCTTGATGCAATTCAGAAAATTTCATCAGAGTTATCTTAATCATAATGATTTATAAAATGTACGGGATAACGATAATGAATTAAATATCTATTTCTACTTATGATTAAAATATTCGTTATGTTGATATTAGGAATATGGAATTTAGGTTTAATATCTTTCATTATCGTAATTTGCATAGAGGCAATAACTGGAATTAAATTATTGCCTTTCATTGATTTTGTTTATGGTTAATAGGTCATATTTAGCCTCATTTTTATTTTAAAATAGCAATTTTATAATAAATATATTCTTGGATAATATATATAATTAGTTCTGTTGTTGATTTTATAATAATATTGCAAATTAAAATATTGTAATAGGCATTTGGAAAATTTATTGAATTGAATGTTATTTCAATTTAGTTAGCTCTATAGATATTCTTCTAGATTATCATTCTATACCCTATGGATTTCAAGATGCATCGCGACGGCAAGGGAACGAATCCCCGGGAGCATAGATAACTATGTGACCGGGGTGAGTGAGTGCAGCCAACAAAGAGGCAACTTGAAAGATGACGGGTATATAACACTATAATATCGCTATCTCTATAGTTCATATCCTGTCATTTAAGTTGTTTATAAAACCCTATTATATTACGATTCTAAATTATAATGGAAAACCAATTTTAATCTTAACAGCTTCTCATAGTGATGAGTTTGGCTTTAATTGGGATGAAAATATAAATGGACGTAGAAGGACAAACTTTACGCAGGTGTAGGTCCTGTAACAAGTTACACTTATATCTAATGGAATAATACAAATAAATTCACACTAGGCTTATGTAATAAAAGATTATTACATTATTATCGTGCGCAATATCACGAAAAAGTATCTCCTCCTAACGTCTCCTCCCTCTTAGTATCAAAACTAGGAGGATGCTGACTCATCTGAGACATTATTTAATATTTCATTCCTATTTTATTAACAATAATATCGGCGACGATTTATTTCTATTAAAAAGGTCTGATTATGGTAGCTCCCTTCTGGAAAAGGGCTTACCTAGCCCTATTAAGCAGCACATTCGTTTTGCTACTGGCTAGCTGTGATAACAATCGTTCTTTACCCAAAACCCCGGAGGAACCGATGGCGCATATCCCTAATAAAATACCCAGTGAAGCTGCTACTGCTGGCAATTTTCAGGCAGTGATCCACTTGGTGGACATTGCTAAATTAAGTCAAAGCCCAACAACGAACCGTGACTACAGTACCAACACCCTCTACTTATGGAACGATAAAAATTGTGATGCCTTGGCTTCCCCTTCATCAAGCTGGAACGACACCAGTGCAACTCCCACGGGTAGCGATAGTTATGGGCCTTACTGGGTGATACCGTTAACCAAGAACGAGGGCTGTATCAATTTTATTGTGCGTGATGGTAACAACAATAAATTGATCGACAGTGACCTGAAAGTCTCCTTCTCCGATTTCAGTAATCGTACCGTTTCTGTGATACCCGGCAATTATCAAATTTATGGCAGTCGTGCAGCAGCCTTTAATTCTGTGTTTGGTGTTTCTCAGGCTTCGGCACATTGGGTCGACAACCAGACGTTGTTATGGTCGGGTGGAGCGGATAAGCCTGATGTCCGCTTATATTACAACCGGAATGGCAAGGTGGAAGCTAATGATGAAGGGAACTTCATCGATAGTTATCTAACGTTAACGCCGACGACCCTGAGCCAGAAGACGGCTGAGCGATTCCCGCATTTGAAGAAATTAACAGCGTTCCGCCTACCAGAGGATACGGATGTTGATACACTGCTTACCGGTGATCTGGTGGCGTTGGCTACCAATGAAACTGGCTTGCTCTTGTCGGCTACTCAAGTACAAACGGCTGGTGTGTTGGACGACCGCTTCGCTAACGCTGCTGACACACTGGAATATGGAGCGTTAATCAACGATACCGGTGTTACCTTCCGTTTGTGGGCGCCTACTGCTCAACATGTTGGGTTGGTTATCTATGATGCAAATAAACAGGTCATTGCCAATCATGCAATGAATCGTGATCCTGTTAGTGGTTCCTGGTCATGGCAAGGTGATAAAGAGCTGGTTGGTGCTTACTACCGCTATGCTTTAACGGTATACTATCCATATTTCCGTAATGTGGAGCACTACGAGGTTACCGATCCCTATTCCCACAGTTTGTCTACCAATTCGGAGTACAGTCAAGTCATCAATTTAAATGACGAGGCACTGAAACCACAAAATTGGGATAGCCTGATCATGCCGCGTTCGCAAAATACACCGGCGGACATTGCGCGTATGACCATATATGAAGCTCATGTTCGTGATCTCTCTGTTGCAGATGGCACGGTACCAGAAACTTGGCGTGGTAAGTATTTAGCTCTCACCGCTGACAACAGCGATATGTTCAAACACCTTAAGACATTGAGTCAGGCTGGAGTCACTCATATAGAGCTGTTGCCAGTATTCGATGTGGCTTCCATTAATGAATTCAGCAATGAAGTGGCTGATCTGAATCACCCGTTTAGCCGTTTGTGCCAAGTCAACCCAAAGGTGAAGAGCAGCCGTTTCGCTGGTTATTGCAATAGTTCACAGACTGTGGGTGAAGTGTTGCAGGAGCTGAAGAGCGGTGACAATGCTAATAACCCGCAGGTACAAGAACTGAATGCAATGATTGCAGAAACTGACTCCTACAACTGGGGCTACGATCCGTTTCATTACTCGGTACCGGAAGGTTCTTATGCTACAGATGCGGAAGGTTCGGTACGTATAAAAGAGTTTCGCGCCATGATTCAGGCCATCAAGCAACAATTGGGGATGAATGTGATCATGGACGTGGCGTATAACCATACCAACGCAGCCGGGCCGACGCCCCGATCCTCAGTATTGGATAAGGTCGTGCCTTGGTACTATCATCGTTTGGATGAGATTACGGGCAATGTTGAATCTAACACTTGTTGTCACGATACGGCTCCAGAGCACCGCATGTTTGCTAAACTCATTGAAGATTCGTTGGTGACTTGGGTTAAGGACTATAAAATCGACGCGTTTCGATTTGACTTAATGGGCTATCATCCCAAGGCCCAGATTTTATCAGCACTAGCAAAAGTACGTAGGATTAATCCATCGGTCTACTTCTTCGGTGAAGGTTGGAATTCCGGGCAGGATGACCGTTTCGAGATTGCTTCACAGATTAATCTTAAAGGCACTGGAATTGGTACTTTCTCTGATCGACTGCGCGACGCGGTACAAGGTGGTGGGCCGTTTGATTCCGCTGACACTATTCGTATTAACCAGGGAGTGGGCAATGGCGCGGGAACGTTACTGAACGAAATGGCTTGGTTAGATGCTAATGAGGTGCGTCATCTGGCGGATCTGGTACGTCTTGGCATGGCGGGCAATTTGGCTGATTTTGTGATGATCGATAAAGATGGGACGGTAAAAACGGGTAGGGAAATTAACTACAAAGGCGCTATAGCCGGTTATGCCGCTGATCCCATTGAGGTGATTAATTATGTCTCTAAGCACGATAACCAAACGCTGTGGGACATAATCAGCTACAAAGCTGCACGTGAGGCGAATCTGGCAACACGAGTTCGTATGCAGGCAATATCCCTCGCCACGACATTCCTTGGGCAAGGATTGGCCTTTGCTCAACACGGATCGGAATTACTACGTTCAAAATCTTTTACCCGCGATTCCTATAATTCCGGCGATTGGTTTAACCGTGTTAGCTACACCTACCAGGATAACAACTATGATGTTGGTATGCCGGATCAGCGTGTTGATGGCGAAAATTATGCATTGATTGAAAAAGTGAAAAATGTGGTAGATAAACCGGGCCGGACTGAATTATTACAGATGGCGGCTTTTTATCAGGAATTGTTGCGCTTGCGTCAATATTCACCACTGATGACTCTTGGTGATGGTGCATCGGTTAAACAACGTGTTGATTTCCGTAACGTTGGGCCGCATCAGCAGCTTGGGTTGCTGGTGATGACCATAGATGATGGTAATACTACTGGTGATGACCGTGATTCGCGATTTGACGGTTTGGTGGTGATGATTAATGCGGCTCCACATCCTGCCACAGTAAGAGATATTAACGTCAAAGGGTTGAAGTTGAATAATATTCAAAGGGAACTGGGCCATACATCTCTGGCGGCGGGTACCAGAATTGCGAAAGATGGCGCGGTCACGCTGCCGGCTTGGTCAGTAGCGGTGCTGGTTTTGCCGCAAGATGGGAAGCGCGGTACTGGTTTGCCTGTTCGTAGAAAGTAACGCGTAGGCGTTTTCCATTGTTTGTATCGGGGCGGTTTGTCCAGACCGCTCATTTTTACCTTGAAAGGGTACTCCCACCGCTTTTCTTGTTGATGATAATTAAGACATTGTTTATCTTCTTATTATCTGTCTGCGCTAGCAGTTTTTGTTTTTCACCATCATGTTGCCGCTATTCTTCAAAAATAGGTGAGTTTAATAAGTTTAATTCTCCCATTGGTCGCAACGCTGAATAGTTTAAAAGTCAGTAATTTGTGTTGACATAATAAAAAAATATGATGATATGGTTTTATTTGATTGTATCGATTGTAAATTATACAAAATTCTTGGTGGTGGCTTTTTGGAAAGAATGGCAGTGGGCCAATGCTCATCTAATCGCTTTTTATTCATCACCACACAGAGGGAGGCAAGTTGAATTTCCAAGGGTTGCAGGCAAAGTACCGCCGTCTATTTCAGGAAAGTGCTGCCTGGAAACTGTTAAGAGCTGATAATGCTCCTATAATTTTGGCATTTTTGGGGGAGTTATTTTCCGAGGATAGTGAAGTCCCTTTTAGTCGTGCCCGCGTGTCACTTGATGCAGAGTTGGTACGCTGCCGTGAACTTGGCCTTTGGGAAACTGAAACGGGAGCGGGTACTTATCTCAATAAATGGATTCGGGAAGGCTGGTTGCGTGAGATGGATGACACATTAACTAAAACGGATGCCAGTGAAATTGCACTCCGTTTTAGCCAGGGGCTTGATGAACGCAATTCAGGAACCACTGCGTCTCATCTTCGAATTGTACAGGAAGCGGTTAGGGACTTCGCAGTAGCGATTAGCCCAAATGCCGATGAGCGTGTCGCGCTTTTGGAAGATAGAAAATCCGAGATTCAAAGAGAGATTGATGCTCTGAGAGCTGGCATCGTGACCGAATTAACCAAGGCTGAGCAGCGGGAAAGAATTCGTGAAATTTACCAACTGGCTTCTGTTTTAACGGGTGATTTTCGCCGTGTTGAAGATGAAATTCGTCAGTTGGATCAGGAAATTCGTATTCAAATTATTGAGGGGGATTCCACCAGAGGAGATATCCTTCTTTCTGTTTTAGAAAAAGAAGCATTACTGGCTAAAACGGATGCCGGTAGTGCGTTTGAAAGTTTTTTTGATTTGTTATGTGATCAAAATAGAACTATGGAGCTACGAGATCAGCTTCGAAGTATTTTAAGTCGTCCGGTCGCAGAACACTTAAGTACCCAGCAGCGGCAATTCTTAAGTCAGCTTATGAGAGAACTGAGTCGCGAGAGTGACAGAGTTTTTCAAATCAGGCGAAGAACGGAAGAGAGTTTGCGTGCTTACATAGAGAGTGGTACTGCTCAAGAAAATCGTGCGGTTGATAGATTGCTTGGTCAATTGGAACGACTCGCCATTGAATTAAAGAACTCAGGTTATGACTTACAAACGGCAACAACTCTGTCACTACCCGTTGGCGCGGCAAGTATTAGCTCTCCTGAAAGCATGCTGCTTAAATCACCTGATGAAAAGCTGGATACTTCAGGTGCTGAAGAACAGCTCAACTCTCGGGAACCGAGTATGCAAATGCTGGATTGCCTTGATGTTGTTCAAATTCGATTAATTGCTGAGAGGGCGTTAGCAACGTTAAAAGAGTTTGGTCCAATGACGATTGCGTCTATTGCAAATTATCAGCCGATTAATTCAGGGTTGGAGGAGTTAGTTGCCTATTTGCGGGTGGCCAAATCTGTCGGGGCTGCATTATTGGAAGAAAAGGAATCAATTGAAATCAGTGATAAACGGGGAGTTCGCTTGCGGGCGTCTATACCCACTTTCTTGCTGAGTGCTGACCTGTTTCCAGACAGTTTGGATGAATTGGTTCTTTAGAGTGAATAGAAAATGGTTGTATATATATAGTGAGGGCTGTAATGCATGTAGGTAAAAAGTTGAATAAAGATAATGGTGCCCTCGCTACCTCTGGGAAGTCTCATTCCGATCCTCAGGAAGAACAGAAAACAGGGTTCTTCGATCAGTTGATAAAACACCATACTCAATCAGAGTATGATCCGCTTACAGATACAGCCGGCGTTGAATCTGATGTTGCTTTTTCGGTTGTCAACCAAAGCCCATCCGGTGAAGTTGATGATGTATTAGTCAGTAAGCACGTTGAAAACTCAAACAGTGATATGCCGCCTGATGCGCGCCGGGTGCTGGTTAGCTTGCTGCGTCAGGGCGTTATTTTGTCTTCGCAGAAAGCTAAATTGTTTGAATTACTTTGTCGATACCAATGTGCTGTGCGCAAACATCTGTCAGAAGTCTATTTGAAGTTAATCTTAGATGAAAAAGCAGGTGTTGCCTTTATAGCTGGCTTTCAGAATGAGGAAGATACTGAATCATTGGGTATAGATGATGAAGAGGTTGTCTCTCTGATTAGCCGAAGAACGCTCTCTTTATACGATACATTGTTGCTGTTGGTGCTACGTAAACATTACCAGGACCGGGAAACATCGGGAGAGCAAAGGGTTATCATTGATATAGAACGTATAGAATCCCATCTGACACCGTTTTTACCGCTGACAAACAGTACTAAATCTGACCGGAGAAAACTCAAGGGTGCTCTTGAGAAAATGGTGACGAAAAAAATATTGAGTTCGGTCCGAGGAAGCGAGGATCGCTTCGAGATTACGCCGGTGATCCGCTATGTAGTCAGTGCTGAATTTCTCGAAAGTATGCTCAATGAATACCTGAAAATGGCGGGAGAGAAGGGTATTGAGCTAAATAAAAATGGCAGCGATGCTGTTGATTATCAAAATGAAGGGGAAGAGACAGGAGATGAAAATGACTGATCAAACTCTTTCGGCTAATTCATTATTTCATGTTGGTCAAATCAGATTAGCTGAACTCTCAGTTTATAACTGGGGGTCATTTAATGGCTTGCATACCGCGTTGATAGATCCTATGGGAACGTTGGTCACTGGAGATAATGGCGCCGGAAAATCGACATTCATTGATGGCCTTATGGCTTTGCTGCTTCCTGCCGGAAAGGCAACTTTCAATGTAGCTGCGGCACAGGGTGATCGTTCTGACCGGACTTTACTTTCCTATATGCGGGGAAGTTTTGGATCTGCCCATGACGGAGCGGGGACGAGAGTCAGAAGTAAGCGTGAGTCTGGCGTAGTGACTGGGCTTAGAGCCTTATATCAGGGTGATGATGGGTCAAAAATCACGCTTGCGGCGCTTTTCTGGATGACTAAATCGACGAATGTGCTCGCGGATGTGACACGAGTTTATGTTGTTGCCAAAAGAGACCTGACTCTTAAGGAAATGCTTAATGCTTTTGGGAACGGTAATGCTCGGGCATTCAAGCAATGGCTTCGTGATGACCCGACGATTACGTGCTGTGATGATAATTTTTCTGATTATCAAGAGTTGTACCGAAAGCTCCTGTATATGGACAATAAGAATGCGCCTGCACTTTTGTCGCGGGCGTTAGGTCTGAAAAAAATTGATGATTTAACCGGGTTGATTCGTGAATTGGTACTGGAACCGAGTACGGTCAAGGATGATGCTAAAAAGGTCGTGGAAGAGTTTGCTGATTTGGTGGCAATTCATAGTCAATTAGTGGATGCAAGAGCACAAAAAGTGCACTTATCTAGGTTACCTGAACTCAACGCAATTATCGAAAAAACCACGAAAGAATTTGCGGAGCTGATAGCTGAGAAAAATAGTCTCCCGGTCTACTTTGGGGAGATTTTCGCACAATTGTGGAGTGAAAAAATTGCCGATATTGAGGCTGAACTGGAAGCGCTACTCCTCAAAATTAGCCAAGCTGAAGAGCAAAAAGTGGATGCGAATAAGTTGGTTGAGCGAAGGCACGAGGAATATCTTCAATTTGGTGGGGATAAAATAGAGTCGCTGAGAAAAGAGGTTGATCATACCCAAGCTCAATTGAATCGGGTGGTTAGAAATTCATCGCAATATCAAACTCATGCTAACGAGCTGGCTCTTCCTTCTGTATTAGAGGAGGCGATATTTCTTAAAAATCAATCCGTAGCATCAACCCGGCTTGCCAGTATTCAGCAAGAAGAAGGAGAGTATCAGGACAGGTTTGCCACCATCAGTGCTAAATTCAGTGAGCTGCAAGCCAATATCCATGATATCTCTCAGGAAATTCGTGAGATCGAGGCAAGACCCGATTCCAATATTGATGTGAAATATCAGCAACTGCGAGATGAACTGGTTAATTCGTTAGAATTAAGTAAGGACCAATGTGTATTTATCGGTGAGCTTATCGATGTCGAAGATCGTGAAAAGAGCTGGCAGGGCGCGATAGAGAGGGCGTTAGGCGGGTTACGAACCACACTTGCTGTGCCACATCATTGTTATTCGATGGTGACTCGCTGGTTGAATACCCGACATACCGGTTTACATGTCCGTGTTCAAGTTGTGAATGATTCTACAACTCAAGGCCAATCGGTGGTGTTTAAGTCTGATGGTTATCTAAGGAAACTGGTATGGCGTAATCACCCTTATCGAGAGTGGCTCAAGCACCATTTGCAGCGATTTGACCTGCAATGTGTTTCAAGTACGGAAGAATTGGATCAAACCCCGTTTTCGATGACACAGCAGGGGTTGATGCACATGGATAAGGGGCGCTTTGAGAAAAAAGATCAGCACCGGATAGACGACAGAAGGCGTTGGTGTCTGGGTTTTTCGAACAAGTCACGTTTAGCCATTCTTAATAACGATAAAAAAGAGTTAACTCTGCAACTGGCAGAAACCGAGAAAAAGGTGAGTCAAGCCCGTCAAGATTTGAATTCTGTTTCTGATCGTAAAATTCTTTGGGAGAAGATCCAAGGTTACCGCTGGGATGATATTAATGCTCCTTACTGGCACGAAAAGCTTTCTGATTTGCAGGCTGACCTCAAGGTGTTGGAACAGTCAGGGGGTGATCTTGATAAGGCCAGAGAGCGTTGGGAGTCGGCTAAAGAGCAGCTAGCTCAAATTCAATCGGTATTAAATCAGCTCAACTCTGATTCTGGTGGCGTTAAAAATACGCTGAAAAATGCAAAAGAAGAATGGAACAAAGCGCAGGCAAAAGCGTCGAAAGGATTACCTGATTCAGCCCGGCAATTACTTGCGATTCGAGTTGGCGTACTGAATACAAACGATTTAGGCCGGATGTCTGAATTGGTGTTGAAAGTTGAAGAAGATTTAGAACGTCTGTTAGATATTAGCCGAAACAGTAAAGACAAAGCGGAAAGATTAGCCATTAGCATTATGGTCTCATTCAGGTCTAACGATAAATGGCAAGTCTTCACAGTTGACTGGCAAAGTAATATTGATGGCTTACCTGATTATCTTAATCATTTGCGACAACTGGAAGAGGAAGGGCTTCCCAACCTTGTGGAGCAGTTTATTGAGCGGTTGAATAAGCATGCAACGCAGTCACTGGCTCGGATTAAAACTAAGCTTGAATCTGAGCGGGAAGATGTCCTTGAACGGATTGGTATCATTAACCGGGTCCTCAAGCGTACAGAGTTTCGATCAGGGACACATTTAAAGCTGGGTTCAAAGAGAGAGAAATTCCCACATGTTAATGAGTTTGAACAGCATTTGCGTAAGGTGCTGAGTCAGGTAACCAGTGATGACCATGAAGCACGGTTCCGTCAGTTGGCTAAAGTAGTTGAAATACTTGGGAAAGCAAGTGCGCCAGGCTCCTCAAATACATTAGAAAGTTTAAGGTTGCTTGATCCTCGTTATCAGATGTCATTTTATGCCGAAGAGTTGGATAGTAATACCGGTGAGATTCGTGATGTCTTGGAGTCATCCAGTGGAAAGTCAGGTGGCGAGAAAGAGTCATTTGCGGCGACTATTGTCGCGGCAAGTTTGGCCTATGTTTTGACGCCGGATGGCTATGATCGTCCGGTTTACTGTACTGTTTTCTTGGATGAGGCATTCTCAAATACGGCTGAAACGGTAAGTCGGCGGGTGCTCCGAGTATTTAGAGAGCTTCATATTCACGTTAATTTGATTACGCCTTATAAAAACCTGAATCTGGCAAGGGAATCTGCTCGTTCACTGCTCATTGCGGAAAGAGATCAGGAAAACCATGACAGCCATTTATGTGAAGTGACTTGGGAAGAGATTGACCGGAGAATGGGCGAAGAGAAGGAGAAAAAGTTGCCTGATGAGGCGGCTGATCTGGGTATTGAGTTTGAGAAACTGACATGAAAAGAGGGCAGTATGAGGTGAGTTGGGGGTTATTACCAGCACAAGTTAAAAGCATCATTAGGCAGCGTGAGTGGGATAGCCTTCCTTCACTAAAAGCCCGGTTACTGGGCATCAAGGCATTCCCTATTCGCGTTGGCTTGAAACCACCCAAAGGGAATTCTGCCATATTAGATATAGTTCATTTCCAACGGTTTATTGATGAGTGGAAATCATTTCCCCATCAAGATGTTGTGGAGTGGTCTTCTAAGAATTTCAGGGAGCTATCTGAGCAACGCATTCCAACTTTTGTTGTCATTGAATCGATGCAATGTCTGATTCAATTTTTAGGGAGTGATGCCCTTTCCCGAAGTAAGGTATGGGAAAGAAATATGAAGCCATTTTTGTGGGTTAATAAAGATCTCTATCCTGCATTGGTTAAGTGCATAGATATTGTGGAAAAACTCTCGTTGAGAGATGCGGAATTATTAGCAAAGTTGCTGCCACAATTAAAGCAAGGCTTAGGGGAAGGGCAATATCTAAGAGCACTGCCACTCATTGGGATTGATACTAAGTTTCTTGAGAATCACCAAATCCTGATCGAAGAGCTGGCCGATATCATTCACAAGGGAGCTGTTTCGGCATCAGGTGGTCTTATTGCCTGGTTGGGGTGTTCAATAAATCCCAAAGGTTGGTTAACTATCAGGCCGCTTTGCCGTGCTGCAATGGCTGCATTTGGTGGAATACCGATACTACAAATACCCGGCGAATTACTTAGACAGTACGAACTTCCAGCATCGAATATATTAGTAGTGGAAAACCTACAGTCTGGTCTGGCATTACCCGAAATGCCTGACACCGTAGCGGTGATAGGCGGGGGGAAAAACATTGCCTGGATGAATGCAGCTTGGTTGAAAGGTAAGCGTGTAGGATATTGGGGAGATATTGATACTTGGGGTTTGTCTATTCTCAGTGACGCCAGAGACAAGTTTATGGATATTGAGCCTTTGATGATGGATGTTGAAACTGTTAAAGCCCATGAAGATAGAATGGTTCCTGAACCAAATCCAGTTGAATCCAATCCTACATTGCTAAATGAGGATGAAGCAAAGTTGTTTAATTATCTCATTTCTGGCCGGTTCCAATCTTCACGTTTAGAGCAGGAGCGTCTTTCATCTGATTACATTAGAAACAAACTTATGAATTGGCTGTCCTAACACAGAAGGGAAGCCGCTAGACACGATATTTTTTCCATTTATCAAAAATCGTCACTTTCTTGGTGTACATCGAAACGGTGCGTAATTAGATTGGCGAATGCCTGGCTTGCAGCGCTTCGATATGCACCACGGCGCCACAACAGTACTGCACTGCGTTGCGGTAACGTAGGTCGAATTGCAATGGAATAAAGCCCGGCCAGCTCGTGGGCGATGACATCAGGTAACAGAGTTGCGAGTCGTCCCCGACGGACAATTTCTACGATTGCACTGATGGAGTTGGCTTCAATTGCAATGCGTGGTGTTATCCCCTGTTTCTGGAAGTACAAATCAATATGGCTCCGTGTTGCAAAGTCTTTACTTAATAGTGCTAGCCCTTCATGTTCCAACATTTTCGCCGTCAATGATGTTTGTTGACCAATGAATCGATGCGATTGACCAACGATCAGGCTGAGTGTTTCGATGAATAATGGTTCGCTATCAATGTCGGGGGAGCGTATGTCTGAGAACGCGATGCCGAGATCGAGCTGGTTCTCCGCTAAAGAGACTTCTATTTGATCTTGCGTCATTTCCTTGATATTCAACGCAATTCCTGGATAGAGTGCGTTGAAACGTTCTACCCAATGGCCGATGAAGTAAGTGGTGAAGGTGGGTGTCATTGCTAGCCTGAGCAATCCGCGGCTTAAATCCTGCACATCATGAATCGCACGTTGCCCAGCATCCAGATCCTGTAATGCACGACGGGCGTAACTTATGTATACCTCGCCAGCGTCAGTGAGTCGTACAGTCCTTCCAGAGCGGTCGAACAGTTGCACGTGCAGTGACTCTTCAAGTTGTCTGATTTGTTGCGATAGGGTTGGTTGCGAGACATGAAGTTCTTCTGCGGCGCGTGTGAAGTTCTGATGTTTGGCAACTGCCAGCAGATAACGAATGTGTCGTAGCAGCATATCAATTAACTATTTGAAAATAATATGGAAGTAATGACATCCTGATCTTTGAGACTATAGAAATATTCGCTCATTTTTCACCTGTTGGCTGTCTTATCGGCCACGATGGGGTGAAGACTATAAGGGCTTCCTGAACATGTCAACCGCCGAACTGAATGCATCATGTAACGGGTTTTTCATCCGTGCAGCAAAGCGTTCATTGTTGTTTTCATACTCAGCGATTTTAGTGGCTAGAAAGTCAATCAGTGGATTTTCATCATCGTGCTCAATGAGGTAATCCACCATTGGAGAGCATAAAAATGTGTGGGGCACTATATTGGTGTTTATGCCGTTATAGCCGGGAACTATCAACTGTACTGCCGACTAGTCCATTAATTTTGATGCTGAGATACCAACGTCCAAATTGCGCCTTTAGCTCGCCATTCAGAACGGCCATCCGGGGGAAGCATTTAAATGATTGCCCCACACATTTTTATGCTCTCCATTTTTTAATGACCACGGCTGCCGGTTATGTCGTTTTACTATCAATTAATCAATAAAAACGCTAACCGGTACACCAAAACGAACTGAGAGTTTACGCATAGCTTCAAGCGTTAATGAACGTTCACCTTTCAAAATACGACTAACAAGAGAACGCTTCCCAATCTCGTCCTCAAAATCAGTCTGATTCAGGCCGTACTGATCCATCAATGTACGTAGAATTGCTACACCGCTTTGTGTGCTAGCAATACGTTCATTGAACTCTGTAAACTCTGGCGCACTACTTTCGTAGGTGTCAATTTTAGCCGTAAGCATATCAACCAGCGGACTATCTGGATTGTGCTCGACCAGATATTCTACAAGTTTCATTGCCTCATCATAATCTTTGCGGGAAGTGCTGCCCCCTAAGAGAGGGACAATGCTCACTAGGCTGCTCACCAGGCTATTTGCAGCATGAATTGCTTCGTTGATCATCATTCTTTATTCCTCCGGTAATAATCCGTCAATTTGTCATATTCTGCATGGGTTGATATGTGCTTGATAAAAATTTTCCCACGCTCAAAATCTGCAAAAAACATCACTCTTAAATTATTGCCGCCAACATCAATGACCCACCATTTTTCCCGATATTTCATCCAATCCAGACTAGGGAATACGCACTTCATTTCATCTGGAGAACTGAACTTTAAGCGCCGCAACGACTTATATAGATCATCAAGTGCAGCGAAACTATTTGGGTAGCGGCGTGTAGCTAAATCAAACGGCTCCCTTGAAATAACATGCATTTTCATACCTATTGTTTCCAATATGGAAACAGCATGCCACAGCTTTATCATGTTGACAACATGGAAACAAATTATGTTTCCGAAAAAGATTTTCTTTAGACCGAGCAGCCTAACAGAAGGGTTCTGTCGCATTAAGCGGTCATCAGGTAAGCTTCCCTGTTTTTGAGCGAGTCCAGAGTGATGTCCCTTATCCGAAAAGCGTTCAAACGTCTGCATTATCCGGTCGATATCATTGCCCAATGTGTTCGTTGGTACCTCGCTTATGCCTTGAGTCTGCGCAATCTCGAAGAGATGACAGAGCGCGGCATTGGGGTCGACCATGCCACGATACATCGCTGGGTGTTACGTTTGGTGCCCCTGCTCGGCAAGGCTTTCCGACCTCGCAAAAAGCCCGTTGGCTCCCGGTGGCGAATGGATGAAACGTACATTAAAGTCAAAGGCCAGTGGAAATGCCTTTACCGGGTGGTCGATACCGACGGTCAGACGATTGACTTCCTGCTGACCGCTCGCCGCGATGCAACGGGAGAGCATAAAAATGTGTGGGGCACTATATTGGTGTTTATGCCGTTATAGCCGGGAACTATCAACTGTACTGCCGACTAGTCCATTAATTTTGATGCTGAGATACCAACGTCCAAATTGCGCCTTTAGCTCGCCATTCAGAACGGCCATCTGGGGGAAGCATTTAAATGATTGCCCCACACATTTTTATGCTCTCCAACAACAAAAACAAATACGTCGCCGCAGAACGACAATCAACTATTGGAAAATACTATAGCGATGATAGTAATCCGATCTTTGACGCTATAGATAAATTCGTTCATTCTTCATCCATCCGCTTTCTTATCGATCACGATGGAGTGAAGACATGCAGGATATTATTGAAGGCTTTTTATAATTCCAGCGCGAGGTATTTCCAAAGTGTTGCGAGCTTTTCAAGCGGCTTGCTGCCGGCCAAAATCCTCGTACTTTGTTTATCGAGTGCTCTGGTGGATTCTGCGAAAGCGATTAATCAGGCACGTGCGCACGTTAGTGAGATTGCCCGACTTGATTCGATGGTGCGTGAAAACGTCATCGCTCAAATTGCTAATATCAAAACTCACCCGCCCGCGGCGCTCGGGCTGGAACAGGGACACTTGAATCTACACGGCTGGATTTACGACATAGAGGCTGGTTCGATCGATGCTCTAGATGGCTTGGTCGGCCAATTTGTTTCGCTTGCGGACTATCCGCATGTTTCTGCAACGCAATCCGTGTTTCACCACGGCATTTAAATAGCTTATTAATCCAAAGGAATCATTATGACACAATCTCAATACTCCCAAATTCCCCGGCTGGCCCTTACTGATGCTATCATCGACGCCAAGACACGCAAGAATTTGACGTTTGAGGATATTGCACAAGGAACGGGTCTGAGCCTCGCATTCGTTACTGCTGCACTGCTCGGCCAACATCCTTTGCCCGCCGATGCTGCGAGGATTGTGGTTGACCGACTTGAACTCGACGAAGATGCCTTCCTTCTGCTGCAAACTATCCCTGTACGCGGTAGTATACCCGGAGGTGTGCCGACAGATCCGACTATTTACCGATTCTATGAAATGGTGCAGGTTTACGGTTCAACGCTTAAGGCGCTTGTCCACGAGAAGTTTGGTGATGGCATTATCAGTGCAATTGACTTTAAACTTGATATCAAAAAGGTCGATGATCCGAATGGCGGTTCACGAGCTGTAATTACGCTAGATGGGAAATATTTGCCGACTAAGCCGTTCTAAAACAATTGCAATTGTTGGCATCGGCAAGAGGTTTGAATTTGAGAGATAAACTTCTTGCCATTTCAAATTAAAGTTTATTAACTAGCCACTTCGGTTTTTGTATAAGGTGTATAGGGAGTAGATCGAAATTGCCGTTTCGCTCCCTGAATGGCGCCAAACAGAGCTTTGCTGTGGCGGATGGGCATCATTTGATCATGTGTACAGCCAATAATCAGTGTTGTGGCTTTTATCGTAGGAACAATTTGACAGAAGCAGTAACGACAGCTCCTAACAAGTAACCTATCAGTGTGACAGTCTCTCCCAACGCTGCTGCTTCAATAACGGCTTCGACCTGTTTTTCAAGCTGTTCGAGGGGAAGCGTTTCGTTTGCTTTTACTGGTTGAGAAAAATCCGGGGATATAACTCGATTTTCCGAGGCAAGCAGTTGAAGGAGATAACTGAAATGTATCTCTGTGCTGCCGCCAGTGCCATGTACCAAGACGATAGGATTTCTTTTGGTGCTATTCTTATTTGGATCGAGAGGTTGGGATGTGAAGAACTTTACATCTTTTCCATCTACGTTTATGACATTTTCGTTGATATTAAATTTTTGCTCGGATTTATTCATGATAATGAAATATCTCCTGATAGATATGGGTTATATAGAAGCCAAATATAGGTAATTAAACAATGATCTTGTTAGTTGCTTAATTAAATTAATAACTCAGTATAGAGTTATTGCCAAATTATAAAATTAAAATAGTGTTATGATTGAATATTAATATTATTATAAATCCCAATATTAGATCTTATTTATTGTGTTTTTGCTATATTGCAGGCAGGGAAAATAAGTTTCAACCTATTAATTAGGCTGAAAGTTTTTTTCTTGGCTGAATGGAGGGAATATCAAAATATTAAAAAAATCATATGCTGGATTGTCTTATTAATTTCTTATTTCACATTGACAGAATTTCATCCTCATACCATAGTGATTACATCACTTTTTTATATATGATTGCATTGTTAAATAATTTTATTCATCTATTGTTTGAATATTATTGATTTATATGATTAAGAATTACCATTAATACACACAGATCATTTTTCTAAATATTTTATAAAGTATTTTTTCACTCTGACAGCATTCTGCTATAACGCCTGACTCAGTTTATACAATTCATCAGCGTGTGAAGTCTGCTTTAGAGGGATAAAACTGAATGGCATCATCAGATATTTAACACATCTGTTCAGGAGATGAAAAATGTCTACTCGAATCGTGAATGAACAACATCAACAATATGCGATAGCAGAAGGTGAGAAACGTGCTATACGCACGATTAAGCTATTTATTTCTCTGGGCTTTATCGCAGAGGCTGGATTTCTTTTAATGGGGCTTATTTTATTTCCCGGCAATGGCCCTCTGGTATGGCGTCTCGTATGGGCGCTTGGTTTATGTGGTATTGGCATGGGGGCCGCTGTTGGGGGACTGACTTACCTGGTATCAGCACGTTTCACACCAGGAAGTGCCGGCGCTTATATCATGACCGCCGTGAGTAGCGTTCTGTTATTCAGTGTTTGCCAAACACTTTGTTGGGGCTTGGACCACAACGTGGGGCTGAATTATTGGGGTTCAATAGAAATGCCGTTGCTATTCCTGATTAAAGGATATACTGCCGCACTTATTGCTGGCATTTTGGGTAGTTTTCTTCTTAACTCAATAACTGGTGCGAGATTCCTTGCTCGTCTCAAGGTCTTTTAGTGAATAAGAAATTAACTTTGCCTAACAGTTTCGCTATTTCCATATTTCTGGCTGTGTTGGCTGCATGCCTGAATCTTATATTATGGAGCGCTGATATTTTGGAAATGGCACATAGCGTCCCGCTAAAGGGGTTAATGATTATTTGGTATCTCTTGGGATGGGGTTTTGCTCCGGGTTGCCTGACTGCGCTCACCATCAATTCAATCAGGGGAAGATTACCTCAGAGGGTGGGTTCGGTGGTTGCCATGTTTATAAGCTTTCTGTTGGTTACAGGGATTTGCGGTTTGGTTTATGCTTACCTGACAAACTCCGCTTTTATGCAAATTGCTATGGGAGGCATGGCTAATCATCATTCTTCGGTGAATCACGGAACTATTCTTGGTTTTATTACGCAACTGCTGCCCAGTTTATGTGCAACTGTTATTTCAATCATGAATGCTTTTTCGATAAAAATGGGGAAGCAGTTTAGGTGATAAGGTCCAAATAAATTCTTGGTGGTTAAACCGCTATTATTATGTTGACAATTTATTACTTGTGAATTCGCTTCCAAAGCGTAGCTAGTCGACGGTTCTTCTCCCATCTTATCATGGTGCTCAGTCCCCCCGTCATAAAGCGAAAGATATTAGGCCCCAGTTTTGCGAATGCAAGATTGGGGTTTTTTCACGATACAGCTTTACTGTAAGCTTTTTAAGTCCGCTGGCGTTCCTTATCCTCTCTGTGTGCTGGATACAGAGTTCACTGGCGTCGACTCCTCTACTGTCTGATATTGTTAGATTTATTCCTCCAATTACTCTAGCTTTTCGTTACAGTAGTGCCTTTAAGCCCAAAGGAAAAGTTTTGACTGACGTGTAAGAACGTCATAAATCGACAAATAGACGAAAAGGAAACCAGCAAATAGACGCTATGAAAACCAGCATTTGGACGATGGAATAGCCAGCAAATAGACGCTGTACAAACCAGCATTTAGACGATAGCATAGCCAACAAATAGACGGAGCAATTTAAACTTCATTCTCCACATTGAACATAAAAGAACAACCTTGAATAACGCACTACACCCAAGATACATAGCACCACAGCTCAAGGCAGCATTGGCTGATACACCAGTGGTGTGCTTGCTTGGTCCTCGCCAAGTCGGCAAAACAACGTTGGCGAAATCTCTAGAGCCTGGGCGGGCTTACCTAACTTTCGATGACAGCACTCTGCTTAACACAGCTAAAGCCGATCCCACTGGATTTGTACAAAGCTTGCCAGAACGTGTCACACTGGATGAAGTACAGCGTGTGCCAGAGATCCTGCCTGCCTTAAAAGCAACTATAGACATTCATCGTCGACCAGGGCGGTTCATACTAACTGGTTCAGCTAATTTGCTGTTGCTGCCTGGACTACAGGAATCACTAGCAGGTCGCGTCGAAGTAATCTTTTTGCAGCCACTTTCTGAACAAGAAAAGCAGCATAGTCCAACATCGCTACTCGAACAGCTGATCACTAACAAAATTTCTCCTTCAATCAAAGGGGAACAAATCCTCATTGAAGGCGTAGCAGAAGCTATAGTACAAGGAGGTTATCCAGAGCCGAATATGCGCAGTGAGGCGCGAGCTCGTCAGTGGCATAAGCAGTACCTCAACGCCATTATTCAACGTGATGTGAAAGACATTGCCGCGATTCGAGATGAAGACGAATTACTGAGACTCATTAAGATCCTCGCATTGCGTACTGGTAGCCTTTTGAACATCAGTGGATTAGCGAAAGATGTAGGTCTTCAGCGAGAAACCGTTGATAAATACATCACCATTCTAGAGCGCTTGTTCTTAGTGAGACGCTTACCGGCTTGGCATAAAAACCAAGCCAAACGTTTAATAAAAGCCCCTAAAGTTCATGTAGTAGACTCCGGTTTAGCTTGTGCTTTAAACAATATGAGAGTCGACGATTGGCATAACCTTAGTAATGACTTTGGTGCAGTACTCGAAAGCTTTGTGGTGCAACAATTGATCTGCCAATCGGGTTGGGGAGAACATGGACTGCACTTCTCCCACTATCGTGATAAAGATCAGGTTGAAGTTGATCTTGTTATTGAAGATGGTCGAAGAATCTGGGGGGTTGAAATTAAAAAAGCGGCCAGTATACAGCCGAAAGACGGTATGGGGTTGGCAAGATTAGCTTCACTGGCTGACAGAGATTGGCAGGGAGGCATCTTACTTTACACAGGTAACAATTGTCTGCCAATTAGCCACGTACCAAACACATTTGCAGTACCAATGAATGCTCTTTGGGGGCATTGATATCTACCACGTCCTAAAGGACGTGGCTCCCTACAGTCACTACCGCTTCGATCTTTAATAGAAATTTACCGCTATCTTTGAGGAAGCCAGCATTCTCACTATTATCATATGACTAGATATGTATAACATCATCTGACTGCGAGATCTTTCTATTGCTATTTCATAATAGTATTTAAGATTACATATCAACGAACGCCGTCTAGCGCCCCATGTAGAATGATTAGAGTTTTCTTTTTTTAACAATCCTGTAGGTATAAGATCAATTATAGTCATATGGGCAGAGTTCTTCATTGAAAAAGATATAATTAAAAATAGCGTCCTTAGCACAGACTGCAAAGTATAAGTTATTTAGAAAAAGGGGAATTATCATGTTCAACTGCCCTCCAAGAAACTAAGCTACCAGCTACTGACTTCTTGCCCTTAATAGCTTCTCTCGTCTCGTTTAATGACAATCTATTCTCTACAACATTAAGTTGCTCATTGTGAATATGGCAACCACTAGATTTAAGCCAATCAGCTTTGAAGTATGCATATCCTAAGTTATATAACTGCTTTTCAATACACTTTTGGCAATAGCAAATTTAGACATGCTGCCCTGAGTAGCTTTTCTGTTTCTCCGGGTAAAAAACATCAATAAAAAGGGACCTTAGTGAAAAAGGGGAGGAAAAGTAAGTGCGATTAACATATTTGTTTTTTTCATATAGGACGAATAAATCATTAGGATTAAAAGTCTCAAATTCACTTCTTGCTTGATAGGGAACACTAGGCTTATCCCCCCAACCTCCATTAGTTAAAACTATATCCAGTCCGTTTTAAAACTCGAAAAATAAAGCTCTGTCATGATTCACCTAACGCCAGGCCAAAACCGTTTTTCCTTTTACTCATACCAACCTTCCCCCTGATTTTAGCGCATTCAGAAAAACCAGATTAAGTAGCCTTCTTTGCAAAGGCCGGCGCACAACGCAGTGGCCAATATTAAATATTAGTTGAACACTACATACCAGAAATGAGCATAACTTGTAAGAATTAAGTGAACACAACCAAGACTATTGGAGCATATTGTTGGAAAACGTTACACACAGAGGATAGAGCGAACCAATCTCACCCTACGGACACGGTTAAAGAGGTTAGCGAGAAAAACGATTGGCTTTTCCAAATCAAAATCTATGCACGACAAAGTGATTGGTACGTTTATCGAAAGAGAGTATTACTATTGAATCAATTAGTTGAAGAAATAATTCATTGCATTCAGTTTGACTAATTAAGGATACACTGCTTTACTTAATTACATTCGGCATACAAGTTGATTGCATCCGAGTAACAACACACTCATGGCAAGACATTCATTCATAATTTATAAAAATAAGGTTGTGATATGTCTCTGAATAAAATCGTCTATCAAGACAATGTCGGCGGTATTGTTGCTCTTCTTCCCACGGGGAAAGTGGCTTATTTTCATCCCTCGGTGAAGCCTTATATCGAACAATTTAACCGGGGCGACATGCCGAAAGATATGGCTTTCTTTGAAGATTTTATTCTCGAATCTCCTTTTGTCGCGCTGGATAATTTTCACCTTTCCGCACCTGCGATCGCTTTTATTGAAACCACCAACCTCTGCAACCTGCGTTGCCAGCATTGTTATGCCTGGTCGGGGAAAAAGCGGGACAACGAACTTTCCACCGAAAGAATTAAGGCGCTCATTGATGAGTTCGAGGCCTTGGGGGTCTTGCAAGTCTTTCTGACTGGGGGCGAATTGTTTGCCCATAAAGATGCTATCGAGATCATTCAGCACGCCCGGCAAAAGCCATTTAGTACCCAAATTTTTAGTAATGGCCTGCTCATTACGGAAGAAAAACTCAAGCGCATCCCCAAAGGTCAGTCGTTTTTTGTCAGCTTTGATACCGCCGTACCGGAACGAACCGTGCGAGGAAAAATGAACTTCCCGAAATTAAGAGAATGCTTCGAGCTCATGAGTCAGTATGGCCATGTCGTCCGCACCGCCGTGTCTGTCCATAACCAGAATATCAATGATGTTGAAGAAATCTTCCAGTGGTGTGTGGACAACGGCTTTCCCCGCCCGCAATGGCTGGAAACACATCCCATCGGCAGGGCATTGCTCAATCCACATATCATTTTACAACCTGAACGGCTTGATGAAGTCTTTGCGATTTACGAACGTTGTATGGATCGCTTTCAGGGAGATGATGCCGATTCCCCGCATGAGTCCCTGATGGGGAAAAAGACAGGCGCGTTCACCTCCGATGACATTCACGGCGTTGAGACCATTAAGTTTTGTCAGACCTTGGAGTGGGCGACCCAACAAGAAAAATGTGGCCGTTCAACGGCTTATGTGAATAGCTCTGGGGAAGTGTTTCCTTGCAGTAACTGTATGAGTAACAAGATGTATGGTGCCGGAAATATTAAAGATCGGTCCTTTCAGGAGATATGGGAGACAGGCTTCTCAGATTTCAGGGGCAAGACCTTTGCCAGACATACCGTCTGTCAGTCCTGCGATGTTCAGCAAAGTGGCGTCTGGTGTCAGTTTCGCTGTCCTCCGCTTGCGAAAAATGTGTCCGGGGATGAAGCGGGCTGTGGCGCAACCGAGTATCTGCGGCTGTTTATGATTAAATCGCATCAGTATTGGACGTTAAGAAGACGCCAGGGTTTGAAGCTCAAATTGATCGCACCGGACAATTAAGTCGCGGCTCATTCTGGCAGTGGCTTTTTTGTTGTTTCACTCACAGCAATAGGAGCAAAAGCAATGAGTAAAAAAAGAGTTCTCGATATGATCCCGGATGAAGGGGCATCGATTGTCGCCTCTCCCGGAAAGAAATTTACCCGGATCCATATGGATCTATCCGCAGATGATGGCATTACTCTAGCGATGGTCGGCGCTGCAACGTCTTTAGCCAATAAAGAGAATCGCCATTCCATTACGCTCAAACCGACGAAAGAAGGGATTACCTTAGCCATGGTAGGGGCAGCCTCTGCGGCCTTGAAAAAGTAATCACAGGTGTTGCGTATGTGCATTCTCAATTCTGTACATACGCACACTTTTTGCGAAGACGCGTTTTGCAGACAGGTCCGGGACGATGAACCCTACTTCTCAGCACTATCATTTAAAAGATGCGGATCACCAGCCTTTTCGAGTGCATATGACGGTGCCCGATACCCCATCATCTCCGCTTTGCTGTGTGTTCTTGCATTCCGGTCACATGACGGCATTTGATGCCCCCGCCCGGGAAAATGAATTCTTCTCCGCACTGCAACGGAATTTAGCAGCGCTTGGTATCGCGACCCTTGATTTTGATTTGCCTGATAAAATGCAAGCGGACGAAATCGCCTGCGCGACGGATATCCAAAAACGATATGAACGCTTCAATCAGGTGATTCAGGCCCCACTTTTTGAACCATTCAAGCGCAACTACTGTGTGATCGGGCTGTCCTTAGGCGGACAAATCCTATTAAAGCTGCTTGAAGATTCAAATCATGCCCATGCTCACTGCCGACAAGTTTTTTTACTCAGTACCGTGGTTGAACAACCTGTGTATGTCTATGCAAACCCCGATGCCATTCATCTAATTTATGGCAGCCGGGACTGCATTGCCTATTGTGATGAGACAACCGAGACCGTCGAACAAGTCTGCTCCCCGGACACTTATTCAAAAGACAGCGCTGACTATGTGGTGACACGCAAATCACAAGAGAAACACATTCATATTCTTCAAGGTGTTGGACACTTGATGGATATGCAGACGACAGACAACCCGCCCTGCGATCCGGCCGATTATCTTGCGGCTCTGATCGCCGGCGAATCCAAATCTCCATGTACCGCATCTGTTGAGGCGAATCATGCCAATCATTGAATACCTCTCGCTGGAACCTGCACCGCCAGAAGCATTTTTGAAAACTATCTGTGACCGGATTCAGGTGATCTTGCAGCTCGCGCCCAATCATGTGTGGTCGTTCTGGCACCCGATCGATCCGGCTTGTTTCTTCAAACCGGACTGGGAAACCGCGAGCGCTTCGGCCCCGCTGGTCAAAATTCGCTGTAAATCCACGTACTCCAACCAAGCCGTGCAAGACATCATCACCTGTGTTGCCAATGGCATTGTTGAGGTATTTGGCGTCAACCGGGATGAGATCTATATCGTTGTCGATCGGGTACATCCTGACCATTTATTCGTAAGAGGGCAGCTATGGAGCCAGTAGATACCACTATATTTACCCTACACCCGATTGGCTGGGTGAGAAATGAGAGAACGACCACTCAAGACGATTTCTGGGGCAGCGTGATCTCAACCATCACGCTCGATAGCAACCAGTTCACCCCGGCAGCGACGCAAGGTTTGAGTGAGTTTTCTCACTTGGTAATTGTGTTTGCGATGCACAAAGTCCCTGCTGAAAAAATCGTCACCGGTGCAAGGCACCCGCGGGGTCAGACGGAGCTGCCGCTAGTCGGCATCTTCGGGCAACGGGCCAAAGCGCGCCCCAATCGGCTGGGGGTGTCTTGCTGTGAACTGCTGGCCTGTGATGGGCTGACCTTAACCGTCAAAGCCCTTGATGCCATTGATGGCACACCGGTGATCGACATCAAACCTTATATGCAAGCCTTTGAGCCACAAACAGAAATACGTGAGCCTGCATGGATCTCGGCCATTATGGCACAGTACTATGACTAACGAGTGATTCATGCCCTGAATCATTACTGACATTCGAGGAGCATCATCATGATGCGCATGGCCCATCCGACTGTTTTAGAAACATTGTTACATGACAATCCAGAACTCAATATTCCGGTTCACGAGTACAATATTAATGTGACCTCAAATCACGGGGATATTCTCAATGATGTAGACACCTTTCAGGCCTACAAAGACTTTGATGGTGCCGGCAAAGAGACCCATCTCTACCTGCACTTGCCTTTGTGTGATTACATCTGTCACTACTGTAATTACGTCAAACGACGGATCAAAGCCAATGACAAAATGCATGAGCTGGAGATTTGGGCAGATTTGCTGATTCAGGAATCCAATTTGTATCTGACGCAGGTGCCGTGGGTGCGTCAGGCGCAGATTAAGTCATTCTACATCGGCGGCGGCACTGGCGCATTATTACTCAATAATCCGGTGGCGATCACCAAACTGATGACCTATATTCGCGAGAATTATCAGCTGGCGGATGACTGTGAAATCAGCATTGAAGGCAACCCGGAAAATTATCTCCCGCAGCATGTCGAACTCGCCCTGTCGCTAGGATTTAACCGCTTCAGCATCGGCATTCAAAGCCTGCAAAATGAGGTGAATGACTTCACCAATCGTCGTCATACAAAAGAAGACGCCCTGAATGCCATTCACGTTTTAAAACAAACGGGGAAACCCTTCAGTACCGATATGATGTTTGGCCTGCCGCACCAAACCATCGACACGGTCACGCAAGATATCCGCACGCTGGTCGAAATTGAGGTACCGGCGATTACCATCTATCGGCTGAGAAATTCTGATCGGGAAAGTATGGGCATTGGCAACGCGTCGGTATGGAATGCAGATCGGCAGAAAGAAAAGCTCGATGCACAACACTTGCTGCCGGGTGTGATTGACACCTACAAAATGCGGGATGCGATTACCAAGATCCTTTGGGCCAATGACTATCACCCCAGTCCATGTGGCTGGTGGAATAAAAAAGGCACCTACAAGGATAGCAATATTCCCCGTGTCTCTAAAGATAAGTGGGAAAAATACAACACCATGATTGCTTTAGGGCCGGGCGCGTATGGCTGGCTCTCCGGCGGCAATGACACCATCATCCAAACGCACAATCAGACCAACATCAACCTCTATATGACCTACATGCAAAGCAACCCGACTGCGCCCCCACTCGCATTTGGCCGTGTTCTTGAAGGCAATGTCGCCATCGGGACTAAGCTCGCCTTCGCTTATAAAGCCAATCAGCCGATTCGGGTGCAGGATTATCAGACTCAGTTTGGGGTTCACATTCTTAAAGAAGCGCCTTACAAGCAAGTCTTTGATACCTTGATTCAGAAGGATCTCATCACCCTATCCGAGGACCAGTCTTATCTTTTACCGACATGGAAAGGCGAAGAGCTCCACGAAGAAGTCATGTATGTCTATTTCCATCAGATGATTGGCGGTGCGGATCAGATTCTGTGTCGGCGGGTTTCCAGTGCATAAGGGCGAATGACCATGGTCAGCAAATCCGTGACTCAGGCGGCCCCGACATCGCCCAACGAGGCCGCGTTTAAGGATTTTTTCTCTGAGCAGGCCGCGGTGTATCAGCAGTTTCGCCCGCAGTATCCGGCTGCCCTATTCGAATATTTACGGTCATGGGTGACAGGCGATCCTCCTGTTTGGGATTGCGCGACAGGCAACGGACAGGCCGCTCAAGGCCTTGCCACCTGCTTTTCGACGGTTATCGCCACCGATGCCAGCGCGGCACAAATCAATCTTGCTAAAGCCTGCGCAGGGGTGATTTATCAGGTCTGCCCGGCTGAGCACCCGCCATTTCGTGATCAGTCCATCGGTTTAATCACGGTTGCAGAAGCCATGCACTGGTTTGACCTGCTCCGCTTCTATGCAGAAGTTGCTCGGGTACTCCAACCCGGTGGGGTGCTGGCCTGTTGGAGTTATGGTCACTGCCATGTGTCTGATACCATGGACGCTGTGATTCATACGTATCGACAGACCACGTTGCAAGACTATTGGCCCACCGAAGCCAAACAAGCGGACGTCACCCACTACCCACTGCCTTCAGGATTTGAAGCCATACCATCCCCCACCTTTTATATGCAGGCGGAATGGAGATTCGAGCAATTAATGGGCTACTTATACAGTTGGTCCGCCACCCGGCGGTATCAACTGGCTCGGCATCACAATCCGCTTGATGCTGTTGAACAAGCTTTGCTACCGCTGTGGGGAGATGCGCATCAATCCCGGATGATTCAATGGCCGATGCAGCTTCGCATCAGTAAAAAGCCTGTCCACTGATTTGCTTAATTTAGATGCTGGATCTGGTTTGGTGCGCGGTGACGTTTCTCGATCAATTTGACATTATCGAACACGCCCCACATGCTTTTGGAAAGACCCAAAAGCATGGAAAAGGTCTTCTTTCATACGCTTGCCAGAATCGGATTTTCAAGCACATCCCTGTACTCAAAATCCTCAATCCCGACTCCTGCGGGCTTTTTCTTCATTTGAATGGGTGCTCGTTTTTTGAAGAAATCAAAAGATGCACTGGTAGATGATTTGAACTCGGAGTGAGGGAAAAAATTCAAGGAAGAATTTTTAGGTTTCTCAACTCAGGAGGAGCTTAGAAACCGATCCCGTTTTGCTATGATAATGTTGAATCAAAAAGAGTTTTTCGCCTGTCTTTGAGCCCTCAAAAACAGGCTGGGGCGCACACGATGCAGTAAAAGGGAGCGGTGAAGGTTGGTGCGTAACATACCTGAACCGATTCAAATGGATACATCCCAAAAGAGTCAATGTAGCGAGTTCAATGTAATCAAAAGAAGCGATAAAGGTGAGCACGCAACATACCGAAAGCAGACTCAAAAATAGACATAGAACGATTCATCCTCACATATTCTCATAAAAGGCTTGCGCTAAATCCGCCACAATATCCTGCACATCTTCCAGCCCCACAGACATTCTGACCAAAGATTGGTGAATCCCATACGCCTGTAAGGCCTCTTCCGGGTAAGCCGAATGCGTCATCGAGGCCGGATGCTGAATCAGCGTTTCAACATCCCCAAGGCTCACAGCCCGCTTCACCAACTGAAGTCGATCGAGAAACGCCTGCGTTGCAGCCTGATCTCCTCGGTATTCAAACGAGATCAACCCGCCATAGAGATCCAGCAACTGGGTCGCCAGCGCGTATTGGGGATGAGTGGCTAATCCGGGATAGTACACCTGTTTGACCATGGGATGATCCTCGAGAAAGTGGGCGACCGCCAGCGCATTGAGACTATGCCGTTGCATTCGAATGCCTAGTGTTTTCAACCCACGCAACACAAGAAAAGCCGACAAAGGCGACAGTGTGGCACCCGTCAAACATCGCAAGCCATGCATCCGAACCGTTTTCATCGTCTCTTCACGGCCCAGCACCACCCCGCCAAGGACATCCCCATGGCCGCCGATGTATTTGGTCAGGCTATGAATCACCATATCTGCGCCGTGCTCAATCGGCCTGAGCATCATGGGCGAGGCTAAGGTGCTATCGACTACCATTTGCGCATGGTAAGGTTGGAGAAGAGATGCCACCGCCTGAATGTCAATGAGTTCCAGTAAAGGATTGGAGGGACATTCAAAAAACACCAGTACTGTCTTGTCAGACAGCACCTCCCTGAGCTGTTGAAGATCAGTCATGTCAATCAAAATCACCTGCACACCAAATTTCGGTAATTCCTGAGTCAGCAAATTATAACTGTTGCCATACATCTTATTGTGCGCAATCACAACATCCCCGGACTGAAGTAAACTCCAGACAACGCTGCTGAGCGCCGCCATCCCAGATGCGAACGTCACTCCGGCTTCTGCGCCTTCCAGATCAGCCAGTCTGGATTCTAATAACGATTGGGTTGGATTATGGACCCGGCCATACACATAGCGCTGTTTTTCACCCGCAAACACCATGGCGGCCTCTTCACAGGTCTCAAAGGTATAAGAGGCGTTCACATACAGTGGCGGGGAAATCGCCTGATATGGGTCTTCAAATTGTTCTGAAGCACTATGAATGGCCCGCGTTTCCAGTTGCATCGTTCTGTTTGTATTCTTTTGAGAGATATCGCTTTGAGACATATTGCATCCGCCATTGAATTCATATTCTTTCAAAGTATAGCAGTGAACCCTTTTGCAGGTGCTGTAATACTCTGTAATAGTTTTTGTTCCGGCTGAAAAATAGACTCTCCCAATATTTCAATCAAACGCAAGAACTCAGGCCAGTTAGCCAGCATGCCAATCAGGGGCATCAATCAAGAGACTGGGTGACACAAACAGAATAAGGAACAGCAATGGAGATGGATTTATCAGGTGTGTGGTGTTGTGACGACGGGTTGACCTATCAGTTCAGACAACATCAGGATGGCAGTGTGTTTATTTGCGGGAGCGACACAACATGCACACATGTCGGCGTCGGAAAAGTCATCGATCAGTGCCTACCATCTGTAAACCTCTCATAAAATAGGGAGGATTACAATGTATAACAATTAATCATGCACAATAAGAGCAGTCACTCTGAGGTGTAAATTAGATATAAAAAGTGCAGATGTTCACTTTATGACTTACTTTGCTCTTGGGCTTTGGTGTAGCGGAGTAGGCTCGCGCAAGTTTATCTCTAGCCACTCTCTTTCATGTTTATACAGCCAGAAGAATGCCGCATTACAGTCAGACTTTATGTCATGTCGGATGGCTTCTGGGTGGTATTGACGATAAAGAAGAATCTGAAGTTGATAGCGTCGCCTTTTTGATTCATGTTTACACTGTTTACGCCAATTTACCAGTCCATCCGTAGTAGAAACGATCGGCTCAACACCCCCGGTTGAAATAGACAACCTTCGCGCGATTTCTTTACGGTGAAAGCCTTTCGTAGCAAGTTCAATTGCAATTTGGCAAACCAAAGGGGTTGGCTTAATAGGCTTTAGTCGCGTACTTATTTTTGCCCCAAGAGCAACAGCTTTTACAAAGCAGCGACTTTTGCCTATTTCCCTGCTAATGCTTGCAATTGAGTTACTTTTTTTAGGAGTGTTAAACACTTTGCTTTCTTCTGATCATTACGTGTTATGTAGTTAAATTCGGTGGTTCCAAAACCCTCTACCGACTTAGCTTTACTCAATCAATAGCTGAACAAATGTTCTGTCTTACTTCTCCGTTAATGTGACAAAAATATTTTTTCTTGGCTATCAAAAAACACTTGAAAATAATCATGTAAATAATAAGTTTTAATTTCAAACATTCTAGGCAAGGAAAATAAAAATGATAAATAAACCGATTGTCTATGATTTTCATGGTGATAAACCATTAAATACACCTTTTACTGATATAAAGCTTCAAGATATTCATATTTATCTTGATGAAATTAACGATCTTGTTAATAAAAGATTAAACGGTGTGTTAAAGAATGGGTGTTTTTCTCGTGAGCTAATGAATAACCTCTCTAGTAGATCGATAGAGATTAAAAATGTCTAATAGATTATTGGTAATAGAAAAAAACCATCCGGTTCGATTGGGTTAAAAAAAGCAAAAGAGCTGGGCGCTTATATTATATTCATTGGATCAAGGAAGTACTATAATAAAGTATCTGATAATGATTTACTCTATATTGATGAATTCTTCGAAGCAGATACTAATGACGATGAACTTGTTCTAAATATGGCTGAGCATATCAATGCTAAGAAAAAAATACAGGGTGTTATTACATTTATGGAGTTCTATGTTCCCCTTACGGCTAAAGTATCAGAAGCATTAGGTCTTAAGGGAATAACATATGAAAATGCATTGAAAGCAAGAAACAAACACCTAATGAGAGAATCTTTTGGGCAAAAAAATGTTCCTATCCCTAAATACGCTCTAATTTCGAATGTTGATAGTGCAAAAATAGAAGCAGCCAAAATTGGGTATCCAAACATTATAAAACCTATTAACATGGCCGGAAGTCGAGGTGTTTTACGTAATGATAATGTCATCGAATTGGAAAGGAATTTCCGTGAAGTCTGTGAAATAACTCCTCCATTTGGAGTAAAAAGATCTTCTTTACTTTTGATAGAAGAATATCTAGAAGGACAAGAATACAGTATTGAATCTATTTCCTTTAATGGTGTTGTGAACATTATCACAATTACTAAAAAATACGTATCAAATAATGGTTATTTTGTTGAATTAGGGCATACATTGCCTGCTAATCTACCATTACAACAAAAAATTGAAATAGAAAAAGTGGTAACACAAGCCTTGCTCGCGTTAGGTATTTATAATGGAGGAGGACATACCGAGGTTAAGGTAACAAGTGATGGTGTCAAAGTCATTGAAGTAGGCGCTCGGTTAGGAGGAGATCATATTCCTGAATTAGTGGAAATGGCTACCGGTATTGATATGTGGAAAGCAGTTATCCAAGTTTCGTTAGATATTTCACCTGACTTGAGTAAGAAGTTCAATAGATATGCCTCTATTTCTTATATCACAGCACCTTCTGGCATTGTTAAAAAGATAAATTACACCAAGAATGGCTTTGTCCATTTTGATGTTAATGTTGGAGAACATATTGAATCACTGAAAAATAGCTCTCAACGATTAGGGTATGCTATTGCGTGTGGCGTAACAGCGGAGCAGGCTGAATTTGATAGTCACCACCTTAAAGAGAGTGTTATTATCGAAATAGAGTTAGAGTAACTTAATACGTATCCTGGTGAACCAATGGCATCTCTATTCAGATTATCTTTATTAAAACATTTACCTCCCCCAATTTTTATCATGTTACTGGGGACACTGTTAACAAGAGCCGCCTATTTTATGGTTTGGCCTTTTTTAGCGATGATCCTTTATCGGCAGTTTAACATGTCAGCGACAGGGATTGGCGGATTATTGGCGCTGTCGAGTATCTTAGGCTCAGTGACAGGCATTTATACCGGATATTTGTCTGATATTTTTTGCCGCAGAACAATAATGCTTATCGGGGTGATGATAAGCATTATCTCATTCATCATGATGTCCTTCTCATCTTCACCTATCTTATATTTAATCGCTATATCCGGAATTAGTATTGGGCGTGCTCTGTTAGAAGCGTGTAGCAAAGCCTTACTGCCTATCTCAATAGGGCTATTTTATTTGCCATTTTGAACCTGGGTAGTGCTCAAAATCCTCACGTACTACGTGTACGCTCCGGTTTTTCCGCGCTGTCCGTGTTCACTGTTCATTGATAAGAATGGCCTGCAACAATTACGCCTATTGAGATAGGCTCTTAATTGGCGATTATATTGACTCTCCTAAAGAGAGAGTCAATACAATACTATCGATATTATTTGGTCAATGTTGGCGCTGCAATTGGTCCTTATATTGGCTTAGCCTCTGGCCTATCGGCACAGAGAGAAACTTTTCTAATTACAGCCATTGTTTATTTTGTTTATGGTATTATATTGCGTGTCTTTTTATTATCTTCAAAAAAGGAAGAGAAAATAAAAAAATTCAGCAATGACATTAGCTTTACAAAAACATTGAACATAATTATTTCTCACCGAACATTCATGATACTTCTATTATGTAATGTTCTTGTTATGTTTGTTTATGCTAACTTTGATTCTACGCTTGTTCAATATTTATCTAGATCAAATATCAACAATGTTACCAATTTTATTGCTTTATTAGTTATTGTCAACTCATTGACAATTATCACTTTGCAAATACCAACTTTAGTTTTATTAAGAAATTTTACACCAAGAATAAAAATATTAATCGGTATCATGTTAATTGCCATAGCTCAAATCATTTTTGCATTCTCACCTATCAATACAGTTTATTATCTCTGTGTCGCAACTGTCATTCTGAGTTTTGGGGAAATAATTGCCATACCTACGTTTAATGTCGAAGTTGATAGGCTCACACCTCACCATTTAAGGGGAGCTTTTTTTGGTGCTTCCAATATGTCAAGTATCGGATCAGCTTTAGCACCTATTTACGGAGGGATCATGCTTGATTTATTTAATTCTACTCTACTGTTTTCATTATTATCCCTAATTAGCTTGATAACTCTATTGATTTATTATACTTTTTTAATCAAAAAAAATAATTAATGGTGGATGTATGAATTTCAATTTTGATGTTGTATTCGATCGTTCTGTTTTTTCATCCACTAAATGGACATACCCTCAAGACTCACTGTATACCGATAACAAGCCAACACCATTATGGGTAGCAGATATGGATTTTCAGAGTCCTCCTTCTGTCAGAAAAGCGCTTTTGAACATCATTGATTATGGCATATTGGGTTACACTAAGAGCCTATCCCAAAAGGAATTGTCATATTGTATAATATTCTAGAACGGATAATTTCTGAAGGTATAGAGAGTATGGCAAACAACAAATGGCGGCTCAGTGATGAACTTTGGGGAAAAATGGCGCCA
>NZ_CAWNWY010000020.1:0-91030 GCF_963878365.1 Photorhabdus sp. HUG-39
ATTCATCGATTTTTCGACGGTGATATTCGGATGCCAGCTTGTCTTTTTTTAAAGCAGAACGAGGCGGTATCATGACAGCGCTACCTTGCAGAGATGTACTGTGCCTACATTTTACTCAATTTTGTGGCTGTGAAAAGTTTTTAGAGGTTCCCATAGATAACTTTTTAGACTTTTTGGCAATTTTCATACTAGTTAACCCGAATTCTGTTTAAACCGTCACTGAAAAATCGTCTTCTGAGTAGAAAACTTTCAGTGATGGTTTCTTCCATTTAAGGCAGTAAGCAATCAAACCGCCTAAAACGGGCAACATAAATCCTTTTATACCTCGGTGGCGCGAATACTCTATTACACGATCCGCAACAGTGGGAATACCCAGCAGACGTTCACCACCTGATTTCTTGGGAATAGTGACACCTTTCACCGGGGGCGGATAATAGCTGCCCGATGATAAGCGGTTCCACAGTTTATATAGATTCCCTTTTAGGTTTGATTTAAAATCCGCAATGGTTCGACCATCCACTCCCGTCATACCCTGATTGGCTTTGACCAATAACCCGGCACGGTGCACATCCCTTTTATCAATGACAAACGGTTTTGCCTTAACCTCAGCATCTCCTCCTGTCTGACAGTTGGATACTGGGCAAGGCCGCTTGACGTGACCCCTTCGTTCCACATTCATTACAAATATTTCCTCACTATTACGAGTCACTCCGCCCCCGTATCACTCATCGGTACTTTCATACTTGTCAATTTAGTGACTTGCATTTCTCCCTTGACATCGTGATGACGGGTTCCCGCCGTTCCCAGAAAGAGTCCGATACAAAGTCACGCCCACTCTACGCCGGACATCACCTGCGCAGCATTCGGAATTCACTCACAGATTTATCCCGGAAGATAGAAACGCCTAGTTTTGATTTCAAATCTCTTCTTTACGACGCGTCCACATGGGTTCGGTTTTACTCGTCTCTTTGTATCCTACTTGCTGAACTATTGTTCGCACTTTGACCTCAACGCTCACGACTACCGCTCTTTACGGCAGCCGCTTGAGGGGGTTTGAAGCCCGCTTCCGACAGCAGACTTCGGTGGGCCTGCCACTCTCTCTATCCTGAATTTATCCCACTCAGCTTGCATACACTCTTTCATGTTTCGGCGCTTTTTCGTGATGAAAGTGACACTGGTTTTGGCTAAATCGTCAGCGAGCTCCTGACTGAGATACTCCTTGTCGGCGTAAAGATGACGGGGAATACGGATGTTATGACAAACCCGCAAACTGGTGGAATCAATCGAAGCAAAATTCCTATGGGTTTGCCTTTTAATTGAGTCAGATAACTGCATAGTGGCACCAAAACTTTGCTCCTGGAACAGGTTTCTCGTCAATTTCTTATCCAGAATTTGGGTTAGTTAAAGTCCTTCTGAACTAAGTGTCTAGAGGATATATACGAATAGATCTTAGCTAATATTTTGATTGTGAAAATTTTCTTCTTAAGAAAAGTTCGGTTTGAAGGAGAGGATACCTAAAACGATAAGGTGGGAACACTACGTCTGATTCAGGTTATACTATACGTAAGGATTACTTAGTAAATAGGAGCTATATGTGGGAAGATAGCAAAAGTAATCCCACCCTTATGCTCGATCTGAAATTTCTTTCTCCTTTACTATTTTCATTCCTGTTTTCGTATAGTATTGCTATCCATAAATTTTGCAGAACATATATTTGCTAATTAAATGATTTACATGGATGCTTCTTAACCTCTTGTAGGAGTATGTATGATAGGTATTTTTAATAACTGTTGAATGAATGCTTGCTGATCATTCTTTTGTAGCCATATGGCATATAATGGGCGTTCAATTAGTTCAGTATTTGGATAGGAGACCAGCTCTGGATATTCATTTTGCCAGTGTATTGGTAAGAAGGCGGCTCCTCTTACGCTATTGAGTAGTTGGCGGGCTATATGTGCTGAAGTGGTTGTGATGGTGGGTAACTGCTCACTTTTTAAAATCCGTTGTTCCTGATGATGGAAATCAGCTCCCCATTCTAGCTTGATGTAATTTTTAATTTGGTATTTCAGATTTTCTTCTGTTGTTAATAACTTCAAGCAAATATTTCCTAATAATAGGCTTTGGAACTCATCCATTTTGGGTGGTTCGGTAGTGATCAATAGATCTAACTCACGTGAATGAAGCTGTTTAACAAGGGATTGCCGTGTAGAAACCCGGGATTCCAATCTTAAGTCCTGATGTTTTTTATAGAAGCCTTGTAACCAGGAAGTTAAATATGCTTCCCATAGTGATGCAGTGGCACCAATTGTTAATTCAATATGTTGAGAAGCATGCATTATCTCTTTTTTAGCCAATTGCCAGGTGCTCATCAGTGATTCTGCATAGGGAATAAGGAGCTCTCCTGCTGCTGTAAGACGGATGTTATTGCGGTGGCGAGTGAAAAGATGAGTACCTAATTGATTTTCTAGTTGGCGTATGCGAAAGCTAACTGCTGATTGTGTCAGGTACAGTGATTCGGCTGCCCTCCCAAAGTGACGAGTTTTACTGACTTCCAAGAAGGTTTTCAGTAATTCAGTGTCCACATATATCTCCAATAATATTTATCGTTAAGATTTAAATTTTTTGTTTTACAGAACGCCAGGCCTATCTAATACTCCGCGCCATAATTGGCATGATAGTAACAATACTAGAATTAGGAGTGTGTCAGATGGCCGAAAGCTTCATCACGACTAATCGTTTTTTTGATAACAAAAATTATCCTCGCGGGTTCTCCCGCCATGGCGATTTCACCATTAAAGAGGCGCAATTGCTAGAGCGCCATGGTTATGCGTTCAATGAGTTAGATCTTGGTAAACGCGAGCCTCAAACAGAAGTAGAAGAGCTGTTTGTTGCTGTTTGCCGGGGTGAACGGCAGCCTGTGACAATAGAAGAAAAAGTATGGACCAAATATCTTGCAAAGATTAGTCGTCCAAAGCGTTTTCATACTCTTTCAGGCGGTAAGCCCCAGATCGATGCTTCTGATGACTATACCGACACCGATGATTAATATTATCACAAGTTATGAATATTAGGGGCTTTGCCCCTTTTTCATTGCTAACCTGATTGTTTTTGTAATTGTATTAATAATCTGTCCATACTGCGATAGCTTAAGGCTTCCATGATATGTGGTTTTTCTATCTCTTTTTTTTCTTCTAAGTCGGCAAGTGTCCGGGATGTTTTCAGAATTCGGTGCCATGCTCGGATTGAAAGCCCTAGTTTTATTAGAGTTTGTTCTAGAAATACAGCATCGTCAGGTTTGAGCTTACAAAATGTCTCTGTCTCTTTACTATTCAGATGAGCATTAATTTTTCCACACCGTTTTAGTTGTATTTCTCGTGCTGCTAGTACTCTTAATCTTACATCTTTGCTGCTTTCGCTTGGTCTAACAGGGCTACTCAATGTTCCAATGGGTAACAGGGGAACTTCAATTGAGAGATCAAAACGATCCAAGAAAGGACCAGAAAGTTTCGCTAGGTATCGAAGTATTTGCTGAGGACTACTTCGATTTTTAATGCCCTGATGATAGCCTGTAGGGCTAGGATTCATTGCTGCTATCAATTGAACTTGGGCAGGAAAACAAACTTTTGCTCTGGCTCGGGAGATAATTATTTCCCCTGATTCCAGCGGTTCTCTGAGAGCATCAAGGACTCTGCGTTCAAATTCAGGTAGTTCATCTAGAAATAGCACGCCGTTGTGAGCAAGTGAAATTTCACCAGGTTTTGGAAGTCCACCGCCGCCGACTAGAGCTGCCATTGAAGAACTGTGATGAGGCGCTCTAAATGGGCGTGTATGCCATTGTTCAGGTGGAAGGTAGGTATCCACCAAGCTATTGATAGCGGCAATCTCAAGGGCCTCTTTGTTTGTTAATGGTGGTAATAGACTACATAGCCGGCTTGCCAACATTGTTTTTCCTGTCCCTGGAGGGCCAAGTAGCAAAAGATTATGTCCGCCAGCGGCTGTGATTTCTAGGGCGCGTTTTGCTTGTTCCTGGCCAATAATATCCTGTAGATCCGGTTGTGATGGTTCTGTTAAGGATTCATGTTGGATTGGTGCTGTCAGCAGTTGTTGTTCTCCCTGAAGAAAGTGGCAGATATGCAAGAGATGTTCTGTCATTAACGTTTCATTCTGAGATAAAATTGCCAGCTCTATTGCGTTTTCTGTTGGTAGAATAAGTTGTCTTCCTGCTTCTCCTGCGCTGAGTGCGGCTGGAATTGCGCCGTTAACTTTCCGTAAACCCCCGGATAGAGCGAGTTCACCAAGAAATTCGTAATGACTTAGTTTATCGGTAGGTATTTGTTCTGAAGCGGCTAAAATAGCGATAGCGATTGGCAAATCATAACGGCCACCTTCTTTGGGAAGATCTGCGGGTGCAAGATTGACGGTGATTCTTTTAGGCGGATAGGTAAACCCGCTGTTGATCAACGCGCTTCTGACACGATCTCTTGCTTCTTTTACGGCTGTTTCAGGCAAACCAACTAGGGTTAATCCAGGTAAACCATTACTAATATGCGCTTCAACGGTAACAATAGGGGCGTGAATACCTATAGTCGCTCGGGTATAAATAACAGCGAGGGCCATCCTATTCTCCTTAGTAAGAAAGCGTATATGATGGACTGAAATTAGATAATAAATAGTTTTCTATTATTTTTTTGCGAAGCGGCTCTAATAAATATTTTTCGAAGCAACTATAAAAATTTTATTTTGGTATTTAAATCAAATAATTTTTATTTTATTGATTTAAATGGTTTAATTTTTATTATTTTAATGTTTAACTCATTGTATCTATTATCTTTATATTCTTGTTTTGAGGTTTTTTTATTATTTTGGTTATGTTTTTAGATTGATTTTTTATTGGTTGAATTTAATTTAAATTCAAACTTATATATATTTTTACAGTGGATGAATTTAGTATGTTATATCATCATGCTTTATTTTTAATGAGAAGCTTTTGTTACTCAAGTGATTAATAACAAGCTCTTTATTTTTGATTATAGTCGGATGATTTGTTTTTTATGTTATCTATTAATGTGTTGTTTTGTTTATATCTAATCAGTTAGTTTTTATCACTTAAATCGGTTTATTTACTGGATAAATAATCCATATAACAAGTATTTAATTGAAAATAAATAGTATTTTTTTATATCGAGTAATAAAACAAAATAAATGTTGTCAAGCTATGAAGAACGTGATAACTCTTAAATATAGATTAAACAAACCAGTTAAACGACCAAGATTATGAGCACATTTGTCCTAGTGATTAGCCTAATTATTGTCAGCGTGGTGGTGATTATTATCCCACCGTGCGGGGCTGCACTTGGACGAAGAACGGCTTAGAATAACAGCCAGATCTCTCGAAGACCCCCGCACCGAAAGGCGCGGGGGTTTTTTTTCGGCAAGCAAAATCCGGTAGAGACGGAAACATACAACAGAACAAAATTTTGTCTCACAGGGTAAACACAGGGGATATGAAAAATGAACGGGGCGCAGTGGGTTGTAAAGGTATTACGAACGCAAGGGGTTGATAAGGTTTTTGGCTACCCTGGTGGTACGATCATGCCGGTTTATGATGCCTTGTACGATGGTGGGGTGGAGCATTTGCTTTGTCGGCATGAACAGGGGGCAGCTATGGCTGCAATCGGTTATGCGAGAGCCAGTGGTAAGCCGGGAGTTTGTATCGCTACATCGGGACCGGGAGCAACAAACTTAATCACTGGATTAGCCGATGCATTGTTAGATTCTGTTCCTATTGTTGCTATCACTGGTCAAGTTGGTTCTGAATTGATTGGAACTGATGCCTTCCAAGAAGTCGATATTTTAGGCCTCTCCCTTGCTTGTACTAAACACAGTTTCTTAGTGGACTCACTGGAAGATTTACCTCAAATTATGGCGGAAGCCTTTTCTATTGCCACTAGTGGTCGACCTGGCCCAGTTTTGATTGATATTCCTAAAGATATTCAGTTGAAAGAGGGGAATTTGGTACCACATTTGGTACCCGTTGAGCAAAAGGAGCCCTGCTCGGAAAGTGAATTAGAACAAGCTCGGAAAATGATTGCGACTGCGGCAAAGCCAGTGTTGTATGTCGGTGGTGGAGTAGGGATGTCTCAAGCAGTTTCTATTCTGCGAGATTTTGTTGTGGAAACAGGTATGCCAGTTGCTTCTACGTTGAAAGGCTTGGGGGCTGCCGATTCAGAACATCCATGTTATCTGGGAATGCTTGGGATGCATGGTTCGAAAGCGGCCAATCTTGCCGTTCAGTCATGTGATTTGTTGATTGCTGTAGGTGCTCGTTTTGATGATCGTGTGACTGGCAAACTTAATACTTTTGCTCCGTGTGCAAAAATCATTCATCTGGATATCGATCCGGCAGAGTTGGGTAAATTACGTCAGGCTCATGTGTCGTTACTGGGGGATGTAAAGGTATTATTGCCCCGTTTGCAACAGCCATTGTCAATTATGCCCTGGCAACAGGAAGTTAAGTATCTGAAAGCTGAATATCCTTGGTGTTATGACCATCAAGGGGAGAGTATCTATGCGCCTTGGTTATTGAAGCAGGTTTCAGATCGTAAAACATTTAATACGGTTATTACTACCGATGTTGGACAGCATCAAATGTGGACTGCTCAGCATATGACTTTTGATGGGCCTGAAAATTTCATTACGTCTAGTGGATTGGGCTCAATGGGATTTGGTATCCCTGCTGCAATTGGCGCTCAGATTGCTCGACCGGAAGATATGGTGATTTGTGTATCTGGAGATGGCTCTTTCATGATGAATGTTCAAGAATTGGGGACAATTAAACGCAAGCAATTACCAGTAAAAATTTTATTGTTGGATAACCAGCGATTGGGAATGGTGCGGCAATGGCAGGAGCTGTTTTTTGATAAGCGATATAGTGAAACGACATTAACAGATAACCCCGATTTTGTCACATTAGCGAAAGCTTTTGGTATTCCTGGGCAACATATCACAGATAAATCACAGATTGATGAAGCGCTGAATGCATTATTCAGCAGTAAGGGCCCCTATTTATTACAGGTATCTATTGAGGAATTAGAGAACGTTTGGCCGTTAGTTCCTCCCGGTGCAAGCAATGAAACTATGTTGGAGAAATCATTATGATGCAGCATCAACTTGCAATCCATGCTCGTTTCCGTCCTGAAATATTAGAGCGTATCTTACGGGTAACGCGTCATCGTGGATTTCAGATATGTTCAATGAATATGGATCAAACAATGGATGGCGATAATGTTAATATCGAATTAATTGTTGCCAGCCAAAAACCGGTTAATTTGTTGTCTTCACAACTGACTAAATTAGTGGATGTCGCTGGTGTCAAGATCCTGCAACAAAAATCACAACTCATACGTGCATAACGTAGAAATAAAGGAATAAGAGAATGACGAAGCAATCCGATTACATTTGGTTCAATGGTGAGATGGTTCCTTGGGCAGATGCTAAAGTTCACGTGATGTCCCATGCTTTACATTACGGTACATCTGTTTTTGAGGGAATTCGCTGTTATGACTCTCATAAAGGGCCAGTGGTTTTCCGCCATCGTGAGCATATGCAGCGTTTACATGATTCTGCAAAGATTTATCGTATGCCGTTGAACCAGAGTGTCGATGAATTAATGGAGGCGTGTCGGGCAACTCTTCGTAAAAATAATTTAGTCAGTGCTTATATACGTCCATTGGTCTTTATCGGTGATGTTGGTATGGGGGTTAATCCACCTGCCGGCTATAAAACTGATGTCATTATTGCCGCCTTTCCGTGGGGAGCTTATTTGGGAGAAGGCGCATTAGATCAAGGAATTGATGCGATGGTTTCTTCATGGAATCGTGCGGCACCAAACACAATGCCAACTGCGGCTAAAGCCGGTGGTAACTACCTGTCTTCGCTTTTAGTGGGTAGTGAAGCTCGTCGTCGTGGGTATCAGGAAGGTATTGCACTGGATGTTTCTGGTTATATCTCTGAGGGAGCGGGTGAAAATCTATTTGAAGTAAAAGATGGCATATTATTTACCCCACCATTTACCTCCGCTGCATTACCAGGAATTACTCGTGATGCCATTATCAAACTGGCGAAAGATTTAGGGCTGGAAGTGCGTGAGCAGGTATTGTCTCGCGAATCACTGTACCTGGCTGATGAAGTTTTTATGTCTGGCACAGCGGCTGAAATCACACCCGTTCGCAGTGTTGATGATATTCAGGTTGGTATCGGTAGATGTGGACCTATTACCAAAAAAATTCAACAAGCTTTCTTTGGCTTGTTTGATGGCACAACAGATGATAAATGGGGCTGGCTAGATCCAGTCAATCCTTAATAGAACTATAAATAATTTAACGGGCGGTTCGTTCCCCGCCTGTTTTGATAACACGGGAGTGAAGATAATGCCTAAGTACCGTTCTGCCACTACGACTCATGGCCGCAATATGGCAGGAGCTCGCGCTTTATGGCGCGCGACAGGGATGACCGATGCAGATTTCGGTAAACCGATTATTGCAGTAGTTAACTCATTTACTCAGTTTGTTCCAGGGCATGTTCATTTGCGGGACTTAGGTAAACTGGTTGCGGAACAGATTGAAGCATCAGGCGGTGTTGCAAAAGAGTTCAATACTATAGCGGTGGATGACGGTATCGCAATGGGGCATGGTGGTATGCTCTATTCTCTGCCGTCACGTGAATTGATCGCTGATTCTGTTGAATATATGGTGAATGCACATTGTGCGGACGCTATGGTGTGTATTTCCAATTGTGACAAAATTACACCAGGAATGCTGATGGCAGCACTACGTCTGAACATTCCGGTGATTTTTGTTTCCGGTGGTCCTATGGAGGCAGGTAAAACTAAATTGTCAGATCAGATTATTAAATTGGATCTGATCGATGCAATGATCCAAGGCGCGAACCCGAAAGTCAGTGATGAGGATAGCAATCAGATTGAGCGCTCAGCTTGCCCAACCTGCGGTTCATGCTCAGGCATGTTTACTGCTAACTCTATGAATTGTCTGACAGAAGCACTGGGTTTGTCTCAACCGGGGAATGGCTCATTGCTGGCTACTCATGCAGATCGTAAAGTGCTGTTTCTGAATGCAGGCAAGCGCATTGTTGAATTGACTAAGCGTTATTATGAACAAAATGATGACAGTGCTCTGCCGCGTAGTATTGCAACGAAAGCCGCATTTGAAAATGCGATGATGTTGGATATTGCAATGGGTGGTTCAACAAATACTGTGCTTCACTTACTGGCTGCGGCGCAGGAAGGGGAGGTTGATTTCACTATGGCGGATATTGATCGTTTGTCTCGTCAGATCCCTCATCTATGTAAAGTTGCACCAAGTACACAAAAATACCATATGGAAGATGTTCATCGTGCTGGTGGTGTGATCGGTATTTTAGGTGAGCTGGATAGAGCGGGTTTGCTGAATCGTCAGGTTAAAAATGTTTTAGGTCTGGATTTGTTACAAACGCTTAATCAGTACGATGTGATGCAGATGGTAGATGAGTCAGTGAAGGAGATGTATTCGGCAGGTCCTGCGGGTATCCGTACTACTCAGGCATTTTCACAAGATTGTCGCTGGCCTTCGTTGGATACTGACCGTGTAGAAGGGTGTATTCGCGACATTGAACATGCCTATAGTCGGGATGGTGGTCTTGCTGTTCTATTTGGTAATTTGGCTATAGATGGTTGTATTGTAAAAACTGCCGGGGTTGATGAGGGCAGTTTGACGTTCCGTGGGCCAGCCAAAGTTTACGAAAGTCAGGAAGATGCGGTTGATGCGATCTTGGGTGGAAAAGTCGTTGCTGGTGATGTAGTGGTCATTCGTTATGAAGGGCCAAAAGGTGGGCCTGGCATGCAGGAAATGTTGTATCCGACGACTTATCTAAAATCTATGGGGTTAGGTAAAAGTTGTGCATTGATTACCGATGGGCGTTTTTCTGGTGGTACCTCGGGTTTGTCGATCGGTCATGTTTCTCCGGAAGCGGCTAATGGGGGGCTAATCGGTTTGGTTCAAGATGGCGATATCATTGATATTGATATTCCACGGCGGAAAATTCGACTTGATATAGATGAAAGGGTACTTGCTACCCGTAAAGAAGTGGAATTTGCCCGCGGAGACAAAGCGTGGACACCGAAAGCTCGTGAACGTCAGGTATCGTTTGCCCTGAGAGCTTATGCTTCATTGGCGACCAGTGCGGATAAAGGGGCTGTCCGTGATAAATCTAAGTTAGGGGGATAATCGCATGGCTGCATTTCTTCCCTTAACTTCCGCACCAAATGGTGCAGAGTATTTGAAAGCGGCATTAAGTACGCCGGTTTATGAAGTTGCTCAGGTGACGCCCTTGCAGGAAATGGAGAAAATTTCTGCCCGCTTAGGAAATACTATTTTGGTAAAGCGGGAAGATCGGCAACCTGTTCACAGTTTCAAGCTCCGTGGTGCGTATGCCATGATTGCAGGTTTGACTGAGGAACAAAAAAACCGGGGAGTGATTACTGCGTCAGCCGGTAACCATGCTCAGGGGGTTGCACTTTCTGCCAATCGTTTGGGAATAAAATCTCTGATTGTTATGCCGGTTACTACCGCGGATATTAAAGTCGATGCAGTCCGTAGTTTCGGTGGCAAGGCTCTGTTGTATGGTGCTAATTTTGATGAGGCTAAAGCTAAAGCAATAGAAATGGCACAACAGGAGGGCTATACCTTTATTCCTCCGTTTGATCATCCCGCTGTAATCGCAGGTCAGGCAACACTGGCGATGGAACTTTTGCAACAGGATGTGCGCTTGGATCGCATCTTTGTACCTGTTGGTGGTGGTGGCTTGATTGCTGGAGTGGCAGTGTTGATTAAGCAACTGATGCCAGAAATTAAAATCATTGGGGTGGAAGCGGAAGATTCAGCTTGCCTGAAAGCGGCAATGGAAGCTGGACATCCGGTAGATTTACCACGAGTTGGCTTATTTGCTGAGGGTGTTGCTGTTAAGCGTATCGGTGATGAAACATTTCGTTTGTGTCAGCAATATGTGGATGATGTTATCACGGTAGACAGTGATGCTATTTGTGCGGCGGTAAAAGATCTGTTTGAAGATGTACGTGCGATTGCTGAGCCATCCGGTGCATTGGCGCTAGCTGGATTGAAAAAGTATGTTCAGCAGCATCAGCTTAAAGGTGAACGACTGGCACATATTCTTTCTGGCGCTAACGTAAGCTTCCACGGGTTACGCTATGTCTCTGAGCGTTGTGAATTGGGCGAGCAGCGGGAAGCATTGCTGGCAGTGACTATTCCTGAACAGAAAGGGGGTTTCCTGAGTTTTTGCCAGAAATTGGGCGATCGGGTGGTAACAGAGTTTAATTATCGTTATACGGATGCAGATCCTGATCAGGCTTGTCTTTTCGTTGGTGTTCGCCTGAGTCGTGGTGAGGTGGAACGGCGGGAAATTATCGAGGAATTACGTACCGCAGGATATCAGGTTGCTGATCTTTCAGATGATGAAATGGCGAAATTACATGTTCGTTATATGATCGGCGGTCGTCCATCTAAGCCATTGAAAGAGCGCTTGTTTAGTTTTGAATTTCCTGAATCGCCAGGGGCTTTGCTCAAGTTCTTACAAACTTTGGGAACTCACTGGAATATTACGTTATTCCATTATCGCAATTATGGTACAGATTATGGCCGGGTATTAGCTGCATTTGAATTGTCAGGAGCGGAAGTGCGTTTTGAGCGTCATCTTGATGCATTAGGCTATGCGTATCACGATGAGACGGATACCCCCGCGTTTAAATTCTTTTTAATGTGCCAGGCGTCTGAAGCAGCCGGAGGTTGATCGGTGTCTTGGTAATGAAAAAACATGTTCTATAAAACGACAAAATAGCGCCTGGATAAGGTGCTATTTTGACAAGATTTAATATTCGCCTAGGTTCCATTGGAAAGAGCTCTATAATAAATTCTTTGATTATTGTGCTATTTCTTTTCTCCAACAGTGGGTTTTGCCAACCAGATAAAGATCAGCAAGATCAGAAAAATAAAGCCAAATAGCCAATAAATCTCGTTAGCAGCAATAATCAATCCCTGATTAGTGATTTCACGTGCCAGAGAGTGACTGACTTGGGCGTGTGACATCCCTAGTTGTTCCATTTTTTCATAGGCTTGTTGAGCAATAGGATTATGGGGAGTTATCGATTCAGTTAACTGAACGTGGTGGACAGCTTCGCGACGGGACCACATGGTGGTGGTAATTGAAGTACCTACGGATGTTGCCAGCGTGCGTAAAAAGTTGAACAAGCTACCAGCAGAGGCGATTTTAGCGGGTTCAACGTCAGATAATATAATGGCTGTTAGTGGCATAATTAAACAGGCGATAGCAAAGCCCTGAATAAATTGTGGCCAGGCAGCGGTGGCAAAGTCCATTGATAGCTCAAAGGTATTCGTTCTCCAAAAGAAACAGAGTGCAAAAATGATAAAGCTAAACATAACTAAATAACGCATATCAATTTTTGAACTAAAACGACCAATGAGTGGAACGAGCATTATCGGCACTATTCCTAATGGAGCCATGACCAATCCTGCCCAAGTGGCTGTATAACCAAATACCATTTGCAATAGTTGAGGCTGCAAAACCAGAGTGCCTATATGGAGTAGGAAAGCCAAACTGATACATAAAGTACCGATAGTAAAATTACGTGATTTAAATAGTGATAAATCAATGATCGGATCATCATCGGTGAATTCCCAGATGATCAGGAAAGTTATGGCAATAACTGCGATAATGGCTAATGCAATAATTTCTGTTGAGTTGAACCAGTCAAGCTCTTTTCCTCTATCAAGCAATAGCTGAAAACAACCAACACCGATGACCAATAAAATTAGTCCTACGATATCAATTGACCTAGCCGTTGTTTCAGTTTCCCGGTCTTTTAACAGCATCCAGGTGATAGCAATGGCAGCAAAGCCAACTGGAACATTGATGAGAAAGATCCATCCCCAATGGTAATTGTCGCTGATCCAACCGCCGAGTATCGGACCACAAACCGGAGCGATAACGATAGTCATTGACCACAGTGCCAATGCCATATTGCGTTTTAGCGGAGGATAGTTGTTGAGTAGCAAACTTTGCGAAAGGGGCATAATTGGCCCGGCTGAGATACCTTGTAGAACGCGGGAAATGATCAACATTTCCAAGCTATTAGCAATACCACATAACCAGGAAGTGATCACAAACAAGATCATTGAAATTAAGAAAACCCGGACTTCCCCGAACCGTTTTGCTAACCAGCCAGTTAATGGAATAGAGATCGCGTTAGCAACAGCAAATGAAGTAATTACCCAAGTACCTTGTGATACTGATGAACCCAGATCTCCAGCAATTGTTGATATTGCAACGTTAGCAATAGTCAGATCCAATATTTGTAAAAAAGCGGCTAATGCTAAAGCCAGGGTTAGCCAGCCAAGTTTGGCTCCTGATAATGGCTCTTTGAGCATGTTAACCTCACTTATTTTGACTGGTATTAACTTGAATGATTTCGTTAATTAGCTGATCAATTTCTCCGGTGTTGTAAGTTAAGATGTTGGTTTCATAAACAATGCGATTACGAGGCGTGTCGGCAAGCACCAGACCATCCCGATTTCGGGTATCAACCGTGGCGTGCATGGATAAACCGATGCGTAAAGGATGATCGATAAGTTGTTGTGCTTCTAGTTCAACACGGACAGGTAAACGTTGAACCACTTTGATCCAGTTACCGGTGGCATTTTGTGCTGGTAATAAAGAAAATGCACTGCCAGTTCCCATATCAAGACCAACGATCTGACCTCTATAAATGACATCATTGCCATAGAAATCGCTAATCAGTGTTACGGATTGACCAATACGGACATTGGCGAGTTGAACTTCTTTAAAGTTAGCTTCGACCCAAAGTTGGTCAGCGGGTACGATAACCATCAATGGAGCGCCACTTTTTATTTGTGAGCCTACTTGAACACTGCGGCGTGAAACGTATCCTGTTACCGGCGCTACAATCTGGGTGCGCTGTAAGGTTAACCATGCATCGCAGAGTTGAGAAGCGGCCAGTTTAATGGCAGGTTGTTGATTTAATGGGGTGTCTATAACTAGTGCTTTGTTAGCATAATATTGTTGTCGGGCAATATTTAGCTCAGATTTTGCCACTTGCACGCTATTGCGGGAATGAATCAGATTTTCTTTGGCGATAGCACCTGTGAGTCCCAGATGTTCACGTCGTTTTAAATCATCCTGAGCCTGTTGTAATGCCGTTTGTTTGAGCGCAATATTAGCCAATAGTTTTTCATTATCAATAATGGTTTGGTGAGTTTGTCTGACATTATTAGCCAATATATTTTTCGCTCGCTCAAAAGCATGTTCCGCATCAATAGAGTCTAAACGTAGCAAAATATCGCCTTGCTGAACGAAGTCGGTATTATCAGCATAAATAGCGGTTACGCTGCCGGTGATCTGGGCCATTACTTGTACCTGATTACCAACAACATAAGCATCATCAGTTGCTTGATAATGACGTAATGAAATAAGCCAATAGGTGAAGTAACCTAACCCGGCAAAAACAAATAAGAGAGTTGCGAGGATCAGTGCTAACTTACGTTTTGACTTTTTCTCATTAAGCGGAGGGGGTTGTATTTCTCCGGTCATGTGTTCTCTCCCATCACAGTGATTAAAAATAAATTTGTCTTAATTAATGTGCTTATATTTGATTAAACACCTTGGAGTCGACTACAAGGTCAAGCCCTTCTCATCTGATAAAATGAAAATTGCTAATATTTAGCACTTAACGCCAAGAGCATGATTTAATATTAAAATTGTTTATTATCGTTATTAACATTTATCAGAGAGGCTGGATTGTCTATCTGGTAATGATTAACAGTATTTTGTGTCAGTACCCAGAACATTTATCTGGGTACAAATAATCACAGAATAGGGATACGAAGCCATTGATGTTAATTATTTAACTGACTCAGGCAGTCATTCCTCCATCAATAACGAATGTTTGCCCGGTGATGTAGCGTCCTCCGGGGCTGAGCAGGAAATTGATTGCCAGAGCAATATCTTCCACTGAACCTAAACGGCCCAATGGAATGGTAGATAATAGTTTTTTCCTGTGTGATGCAGGGATATGATCCAACATTTCAGTATCAATCAAGCCTGGCGCAACGGTATTGACTCGAACATTAAATCGGCCAACTTCAACCGCTAACGAGCGGGTAATACCGATCATAGCGGCTTTGGTTGCAGCGTAGTTAACTTGCCCTGAGTTGGCTTTAAACGCAGTGACTGAGCTCATGTGGATAATGCAGCCTTCTCCCGCAGTAATCATTTCAGGGAGAAAAGCGTGATTGACTAAATAAACAGAAGAAAGATTGGTAGAAATTACATTGTGCCACTCTTCTTCTTTCATATTTATCAGTAATGCATCTTGTGTAATTCCGGCGTTATTGATGATGGCATAGGGAGAGCCATATCGTGAGACAAGCTCTGTTGACAATGTTTTGACTTCTTCGGCGTTTGAGACATCACATTGATAGCCCTCACAGCGATAACCTTGCTGTTCAATTTCCTGACATAATGTTTGAGCTTCATTTGTGCTTGATTTATAGGTAAAAACCACGTGATAGTTCTGAGCAGCCAGCATTTTTACTATGCCTTTGCCGATACCACGTGATCCTCCTGAAATAAAAACCCAAGGGGTGCTGATACTCATTAAGTTATTCCTCTAAATTTTTGCCATCCGTTTGCCAATACCGCATTCATCAAATCTTAGTTGGCAATCTGCTTTCTTTTTGTTGTTCCCATCAGACTCATCTCAACAACTAAAGAGATTTCGCCATTCAGCCAGATTGGGATTTCCAACGTACCGTATAACGAACCATCAACGTCGAATGTATCTTTTGGTAGGATCGTATATTCGATATTTGGCATTTCATCTGGGATTTGGCGATTAAGCAGCGCTGGAGAGAAACTCACAGTGTGCATAACATGCAAAACAATGAGATCTTTGAGGCATGTTTCATCATGTTCTTGTTTGCCAAAATAGGTTTTAAATTCTGTTGCTAGTGCAGTTTTGGCACTTTGCTGCATAAAAAGATAAAACATCAGAGCATCAAGAAAGATCCAGAATTCATTGATTTCCGGAAAGGTATGTTTAAATTCGATGGATTTTTTTATTGTCTCTTGTATGGGAACTTGGCAACGTGGTTTTTCGGGAAAGCTAGTTTTTTGTGAAAAATCGAAACAACTATAGTGACCAACTAGAGGTTTCAGGTTGGTTGTTTCGTCTTGCAGATTAAAGGTCGTTTTCCCATTTCGGTCAGTGTGCTTAGTTTTGACGCAATAGCAGGCATCCAGAGGTACGGGATTGCGTAAATTAACGTGCCACTGTCTGCCCATTTCCCCATTTGGTTGTGACAGGTAATCATATCCGCTTTTGAGCGGGATCATTGCCAGCATGCCGTGTACTGCAATACCACCCAACCCGACTTCTCTAGCGATTTTCTCATCAAAATGGATAGGATTGTAGTCGCCAGAGAATTTAGCCCATTGACTGAGATCTTCTTTACGAAATTGAACGTTCATCTGTCGGCTTTCCTGAAAATAAGTGCACAGTTTGTGCCACCAAATCCGTAGTTAACATTTAAAGCAGTGTCAACAATTTGGTGAGTTCGGTGGATATTGGGGACATAATCCAGATCGCATAGCGGATCAGGATTATTCAAGTGCATCGTTGCGGGAATCGTTGCTGTCTCTATCGCTTTGAGACAGAAAATGGATTCAATTGCTCCGGCTCCGGCAATAAGATGGCCTGTATAGGATTTTGTACTGGAAATAGGGATACGATAAGCGTGCTCGCCCAGGCTTATTTTTAGAACATCGGTTTCGTTAATGTCGTTTAATGGGGTTGATGTCCCATGAGCATTAATATAGTGAATATCTGAGGTGGAGAGCTTGGCCTGTTCCAGCGCCATCTGAATCGCCATGACCCGTCCTTTGCAATCTGGTGCCGGGGCTGTCATATCTGACGCATCAGAGTTATTGCCATAGCCAATCACTTCCGCCAGTATTTTTGCTCCCCTGGCAACAGCGCTGTCATAGTCTTCAAGGCATAATATTGCGGCACCCTCCGACATAACAAAACCACTACGATCTTTACTGAATGGGCAGCAGGCATTTTCGACAGATTCCTGTTCTTTACTCAATGCTCCAAGAATGTCGATACTCCAAACAATGAATGGATCTCTGATGCTTTCACCGCCCCCTGCTAGCATCATTTTAGTGCGTCCACTGCGGATAAGTTCAAACGCATCACCTATCGCCATACTGCCAGTTGCACAAGCTGCAACCGGGGTATTTTGATATCCTCGTAAATTCCAGTTCATTGAAATTGCCGCTGTCCCTACGCTGTGCATAGACATAATATTGGTCATAGGTGAAGCAATGCCTTGATCAGCATAGGAATGGCTGTTTTCAACGGTTGCATCTTCTCCACCCCAACCAGTGCCAAAAATGACGCCGCGTTCAAAAGGAGAATAATTTTCGTCAAGAGCGGCTTTATCGTGACCAAATGCCATCTTGATTGCTTCATCCGCAGCAATCAGCCCAAGTTTGCTGAATTTGGGCAGGTTCTTTAATAACTTTTTGGAAAACCGAGAGACATCAGGAGAAAAAGGGATATTGCCGAAAAACTTTGCTACGACAGAAGCGTCTGGGTGGTCCTCCTTTTTGTAGCCTACACGGTAGCTTAGAATTGCATCCCAAATTTCTTGGGTATTTTGCCCAAGCGAACAGATAGAACCATAGCCTGTGACGGCAACGCGGTGATAGCCTGTTTGAATATTCATGAAACATTATCTCCAAAATTTATTTCCTGGTGACATGCTTTATTTTTAATACAACCAAATAATAGGATTGGCAGATAAAAGCATCATAAAAATGAATGTTAGCTGCATTGTGATATCGTCATAGACAGCTAACATCCAAGTGCATTGGTGATGATTATTTTGTTAATTCACTGACATAATTGACGAAATCACCGATTGTCGTCGTATTATCTCGCTGGAACTTATCGAAATTCAGTTGAATTCCCATTTCTCTTTTTAAAGCAACCTGAATAGAAACAAAATCCAGACTCACCAGATGAATATCATCAAGCAGGGTGTCAAGAGTAATATCTTCTGGTTCGATATCAGTTAATTCAGTAATTTGAGATTGAAGTAATTCAAATAGTTTCATATTAATGTCCCCTAAAAATTTAAACAGTACTGGCGGAGCTTAGGTGCAGGAATATATACCCGTTATCTTTCAAGTTGCCTCTTTGTTGGCTGCACTCACTCACCCCGGTCACATAGTTATCTATGCTCCTGGGGATTCGCTCCCTTGCCGTCGCGATGCATCTTGAAATCCATAGGGTATAGGTACCAATTAATAAATGCGTTATTCCTGCCACCCCGTTTTTTAAATATCGTTTTGCTATTATTCCTGGGTGATTAAAGATTTCCCTGAAATTTTAAGTAAGTTATATGTTTCTTGTTTGATAGCGCTAGCCAATATCTCAATATCATCTTGGCTTGTGGTATATCCGAAACTGATGCGTACCGCACTATCAATACGATCATCGGGGAGCCTCATAGCAGCCAGAACATGAGAACGTTGTGTTGATTTGTTATTGCTACAGGCTGATCCTAAGGATAAAGAGATGCCGTAACGTAAATCTAGCCTGCTGGCTAGCGATTCAGCACGAATACCAGGGAAACTTAAATTGAGAGTCCAAGGTGCCTGAAACGCTGGATTGGTATTACCATTAATCAGGTAGTTAACATGATATTGATCTAACAGAGATAGCAAGGTTGTTCTGAGCGTTTTGTAAGTATTGAAGCGTCCTTGCAAGCCGTTCAGTGATTCTTTAGCTGCTGCCGCTAGTCCAGCAAGTCCTAAGGTGTTCTCAGTGCCGCTGCGTACTCCTTGTTCTTGCCCTCCACCATGTAGCAAGGGATTTAATTGAATACTTGGTGCATGGTAGAGCCCGCCAATACCTTTCGGGCCGTTAAACTTATGGCCGGAGAAAGATACGGTCGTTACGCCGGAAAGTGTGTCACAGCTAAAAGGAAGCTTACCAATAGCCTGTACTGCATCGATATGTAGATAAACACCGGCCTCTTTTGCTAAAGAAGCGACCGCTTCATAGGGCTGGATCACGCCGGTTTCGTTGTTAATCGCCATCAATGTGATCAGACGTGTTTGTGGCCGTAGGTTTTCCTGGATACTTTGTACACTGATCCGCCCTTGATTATCGGGATTGATCAGCGTTAGCTGGAGCCCGCGTTGCTGATACCAGAGTAACGGTGCCAGAACAGACGGATGCTCAATGGAAGAGCTAATAACATGATGAGCAGACAGATCCGAACCGGAAAGTGTTGCTAACAAGCTGGATAAGGCTTGGTTATTACTTTCGGTTCCCCCTGATGTAAATAGGATTTGCTCTGGGACTGTGCCCATCAATGCAGCCATCGATCTTCTAGCGTCAGTGAGCAACTTTTTCGCCATGCCGCTTAAGCTGTAGTGGCTAGACGGATTAGCAAAAATAGACATTGCGTCTTTAATCGCCAACTGAGCTTTAACACTTAGCGGTGTTGTGGCGTTGTAGTCGAAATATAGACTTGTCATATTTTTCCCTTTAGCTGCTCAAATAGCTTATGCAGCATATCAAGGCAGTGTTGCTGTGCGGGTTCTAACTCGCCTAATAATGCATCTATTCCCTCAGGCGATAATGCATTCAATTCTTCGAGAGTCTTACCTTTAGCATGACGACAAAATTGGTTAGACATTGCCAGGGAGGCGGTACATCCCCATGCACGAAAACAGGCATTATTTACCCGGCCTTGGTTATTCAGTGTCAGGTCGATATCAACCTTGTCACCGCATACAGGGTTACCTAATGCCAGTTTAATGGTGGGGGCGGATAACGTCCCTTGGCAGTCAGGATTGCAAAAGTTGTCAATAATGATGTTGTTAAACATAATTCCACCTTGCTATTTATACAGCGGGTGTAGCTGAAGTACCTTCATCGTCTGACATTTTTCTCTCAAGGTTGACTGCACAGCAACCAAACTCTTTAGCAGCAGCGGTACGCATAACAAACTGAACTCGCTGAGAATTACGCCAGGATTTATTAGGATCGGTACGCAAGTAGACCAAATCTTCTGTCAGTAACATGCCGGGAGTGGAAACAGAGAGTGGATCTAGGATCACTAATTGCCCGGTTTCACCCTCAGGTAGCTCACGTGTTAAATCATTAGGATCACGGACGGAGAAATGAATATAAGGCGGAACATGCTTATGGTTATATTCATCTTCGATGGCAAGAACGTTTGCTTCAACCAGACCATACATATCACGTATCCGGGAAACTGGAATGCCCATCCATTCTTCGATATCTGCATTTAATTCGCCGCGGGAGATCATATCCCCGGTAAAACGTTTCCAGCCGCCCATGGTGATTACCATGCTATCGCGATCTAAAGTGAGCTTGGTATTATTCTCTTTTAGGAACGTGATAAAACGATGGATCATGAATGGAGGGCCAATTAAATGACGAGTGAACTTACCTTTCCACTGGATTAATTGATTCAGTGCATCTTCTGGAGAAAAGCGGTCCTGATTAATCATATAGCGTCGGGTATCTAACAGACCTGTCAGGAAATTAAAGATTTTGACCAGTGCCATTTCTGGAATATCTTCTGTTGACGGGCATAAGCATAGGCCGGCACCGCCAGATACTTTGAACATACTGCGATAATTGGAATAGACAGCCAATACTGTATGATCCATCGTATCGTGGCAACGACGATAAACGCTAGGAATTCCACTGGTACCCGTTGAGCGCATTTCATGTTCGATTTCAGATAATGGCTTGCTTAATAAGCGGTGACTTTCGGCTGATTTATAAGTTGCAACGGGTATTAGTGGGATGCGAACTAAGTCATTATAGTTCTGGATATCTTCTGGTTTAATACCTTGTTTTTCACAAATATCTTTATAGTAAGGGTTATTATGATAATGGAAATTAAAAGCGTCTTTAAGCAAACAGGTTTTTAATTCTTGTTGCTCTTCTTTAGACAGCTTATAGAGAAGGTCGACATCGGCTATTAACCACTTCAACGGATTTCCGCCACGAGATTTTATACCGTCATATATATTTTTGATATTTTCCATTTTTTCATCTCCGGTAGGGTAAAGAGTAGATAAATTAATCTTTGCTTATTATAAGTTATAGCGATAAAGCATAAGTTACGTAGGAAAAAAGGATAGTCATTAATAATTTATTTTTATTGAATAAATTGGCTATATTATTGCTTTGATCATTATATGGATTTGTCAATATTGTTAAAATTATGCTAAAAATAGCTGGTTTATTCAAAATATTCACTTTAGTGCGAATATGACCAGTTAATTCAAGTAAATTTTTTCATTGTCTTTTATATTTTTGTGAAGTTCGTTGTTTTTTGATCTATTGAATGTTCTTTTGTAAATTTTTTCATTGTCCTAAGATTGGGATAATGATAGAAATAAAATATAAACAAATGCCAAATTAAAAAACGAGTACGCATGATGAAAATGGATTGCTTAATTGTGGGTGCCGGTCAAGCCGGGTTAAGTTTAGCTGCTATCCTTGCGGCTAAGAATATTAATGTCTGCATATTAGAGCGGGAGGCACGTATTGGTGATGTGTGGCGCAGGCGCCCAGATAATATGCTATTATTCACTTCACGCGGTATGACTCAACTTCATGGCTTACCGTTTCCTGGAATTAAAGAAGGTTATCCAGATAAAAATGAAGTCGCTGATTACCTTGAGCGCTATGCTTCACATCATAACCTTGCGATACATACTCAAACCGAAGTGGTTGAGGTGAAGCATGATACAGATGGCTATCGTGTTAAAACAAAAGATGGAAAAGTATTTCATGCGCTTTGTTTGGTTAATGCAACAGGGGCTAATCAATTAGTTGATATTCCGGCGCTTGCTGAACGGTTTTCTAAAGATATACAACAAATTACAGCAGATCAATACCGGGAACCTAAGCAAATTAAAACGGGTAGCCGAGTTGCTGTCGTTGGTGATGGTGCGAGTGGTCGTCAGATTGCTAAAGATTTGGCAGCAACTGCGGAGGTGACATTATTTTGCGGTTCCTCCCGTCCTCTCTTACCTAATAGAATATTGGGCAAAGATATCTTTTGGTGGTTAAGTAAAAGCGGTCTGTTATTTGCCAATTATTACAGTTTAGTAGGGAAAATTATGCGGCGGCGTAATCCTATCCCTTGTGGTGACCTGAAAAACCATCGGCTAGCTGCTTGGGGTATAAAAATAGCGAATAGGCTAGTTGATATAAAAGACAACAAATTATGTGATTCGTCCGGTAATCAATATGAGGTGGATACGGTTATCTGGTGTTTGGGGTATAAAGATGATACGGCATGGTTAACGCTTCCCGGTGCTGTGGATGCTAATGGATTCGTTTGTAAAAATGGTCATGCGGAAGGTGGGAAAACTCCTTATCCTGGGTTATTTATCGTTGGGCGGAAATGGTTGAGTAGCCGTGGTTCTGAATTGATGTTAGGGGCTTATAAAGACACTTGTCGGGTCGCTAAATGGGTAGAAAATTATCTGAAAGAGCATGTACCATTAAAATGAATGATTAATACAGAATAGTGATATTTTACTCTGTATATTTTATTTGTCGTGGATTGAGGGTTTATTGGGTAGTGTTTTTATGGTGTTGTTCTGAATTCTGTATCATTACTAACTGCCTATCCCATAGGGCTATTTTATTTGTCATTTTGAACCTGGGCAGTGCTCAAAATCCTCACGTACTACGTGTACGCTCCGGTTTTTCCGCGCTGTCCGTGTTCAAACTGCCTGCAACAATTACGCCTATTGGGATAGGCATTAAGAGTGCATAATATAGTAAATGTGCTATTAGGAATAAAATGATACAGAATCTCTAACATATTGGCTTTGATAATAACGGTTATAAATAGAAATTATTTATTTTAGGTAATGTATCAAAAACATTATTTATTCATAACACAGATATTTTTCTTTGTAAAATTTAGACCTTTTAATGTTGATGATAAATTGAAATATTTTTGTTGTACTTGTTGAATTCTGTTCTTACTGGCATGTTTTAATTCAGAGGGCCTTAATCCATATAGCGTCATGCAGGTACGACTGAAGTGTGCGCCATCTGAAAATCCACTATTACAAGCTAATAAAGTCAGTGAATCTGATGAATGTATCTCATCAATAGCATGATGCAGACGTTTCCATAATAGATAACTACGGAAATTAGTTCCCATTTTTTCTCTAAATAGATGTAAGAATCGGCTTTCGGATAAGTAGAGTTGGTTTGATATTTCACGAGAAGATATACATTTAACCGGTAATTCAGTAATAAGAGAGGCTGCTTTCATGATTCGTTTGTCCTGATAACAATGGCAATCTTCTATTTTACCTAAAAGGTTATTTAAGATGAAAATATCTGGAGAGATTTCTGACTGTAAACAATTAATAAAGTAATTTGCTATTAAACTGGATGATTCTTGATTTAAGTATACTATATCTGAGCCTCTCATTTGATGTAGTAATAAATGACATAGTGGATTGGCTAGGTCTATCAGTAGATTAAAGCAGAGTTGCCCTTCCGAGTGTAATCTATGTTTAATATTAGAAGAAATAATGAATCCATGTACTTGTCTCGATTCATTTTCGGTATCAACCCTCATGAGTGAATTATGTGGTGATACACTCAATTGGATACAAGGATGATGATGCCATTCTGTTTGCATATTATAAGAGAAAACCAGATCTTGTAGATGGAATTTATAGAATTTAATAAAATACGGTGATTTGTCTATTTTGTGTAACATGGTGGTGTCCTTTATTAAATTGTTGTGTGTATTTGAATTAATTATTTTATTTAATTATTATGAATACTTGATGTGATTTTTTAATTAAATTATATTAACTCGTTAAATAATTATTATTAGTTACTATATCGTCACAATACCATTAAATCATTATTATGAAGCCGCCTCCTTTGGTATCTGTAAAAAATAATTTCACTATTGGAAAATATCGTTATGACATGGCGAAAAGAATTATTTTCCACTCTGTTTTTTGCTGGTGGAATATTCAATTTTTGCTGGTCAATCTTAACAATATCTAAATTTTTTAACGTTAAATAGCTACTATCTACTTGATATAATTAAAAGTATTTTCTTTAATGACATAATTAATGACCAAAAATTTAATGAGGAGCCAATATTTTTATATAATTATTTTGATTGGTTATAACTTATATTAAACATATTATCATGAGAACAATATGGTTATATTTTTATGTTCTTTGTGAATTAGGCCACATAAATTATAAGTATGTTGGCATAATACCGAAAATAAGTTGTATCAGGATTGTAATGAATAAAAAGACCTGTTAATGCAGTTTGTTATAACAATCCCCAAAACGCTTTAATCAAGGGTTCATTAAGCCGTTTTCTCTGTACACATATACCCAATTCGAATGGTTCTACTAGAGAGATGTTGTCCAGTAAAGATATGCGATTGCGTACCGGTTCAGGGCTATTTTCTACAACGACATTGGGAATTAATGCCACTCCACAACCCAATGCAACCATAGAAACAATGGCTTCATGACCGGACACGGTAGCGTAAATCGATGGGTTGGTAATTTTATGGTGGCGGAACCAGTACTCAATGCGCTTACGTGAAGGGCCATGTTCCGGCAAAATGAAGGGAATGCTATTCCAGTCAGGGGACTTTTGTATTACAAGTGCTCGTACAGAGCAAGGGAGGGAAGGCGCAATCAGTACCAGTGGGATTTCACCGATTTTGGTGAAGCTGACATTATCTGGTAGTTTTTCCGGCTTACCGGCGATGCCTAAATCGGCATCATTAGACTGTATCTTATTGACCGCATCTGCGGCATCACCTGTGGTGAGTTTGATTTCAACCATAGGATGTTCCGCACGAAAACGGTCTAGGATCTGTGGTAAGTGACTGTAGGCCGCGGTGACCGAACAAAACAGACGTAACTCGCCGCTTAGAGATGGGCTTTGTTGATTCAATGAGTGTTTTAGTTGCTGGTATTGCAACAGTGTCTGTTGGGCGAATTGTTTAAATTGCTCGCCGGCAAAGGTCAATTTTACAGTGCGATTATCCCGTAAAAATAATGGATGCCCCAAAATATCTTCAATACGCTGAATCTGGCGAGATAATGTGGATGGACTGACATGCATTGCTTTTGCTGTACGACCAAAATGACAGCTTTCAGCCAGATGTAGAAACAGTTTGAGGTCGCGTATATCCATAGCCTATTCTCCTTTTCCTGTCCAATAATCTGTATTGCATAAAGTGCAATGTAGTATTGTTAATATATCAATTTAAGCAATGGCTTTCATGTCATATATTGAAAATATATAAACACCCCACAGGGTGGGGAAATCTAAAAAACAGTCGCAGCATTTCATTGCTGAGCGCTGAGCACAACATGATAACGGAGTCACTAATGGCTAATTATTTTAATACGCTGAATTTGCGTCAGCAGTTGGCGCAGTTAGGTAAATGTCGTTTTATGGCGCGGGAAGAGTTTGTTGATGAGACAGGATATTTAAAAGGTAAAAAAGTGGTTATCGTCGGTTGCGGAGCGCAGGGACTGAATCAGGGCCTGAATATGCGTGACTCCGGCCTGGATATCACTTATGCCCTGCGTAAAGAGGCCATTGAAGAAAAACGTGCTTCATGGCGTAAAGCAACGGAAAATGGTTTTCAAGTCGGCACTTATGAAGAGTTAATACCTCAGGCTGATTTGGTAATTAACCTGACGCCAGATAAGCAACACTCTTCTGTTGTTCGCGCAGTTCAACCATTGATGAAAGAAGGCGCTGCACTGGGTTATTCTCACGGCTTAAATATTGTTGAAGTCGGTGAACAAATCCGTAAAGATATCACTGTGGTGATGGTCGCACCTAAGTGTCCTGGCACGGAAGTGCGTGAAGAATACAAACGGGGTTTTGGTGTGCCTACTTTGATCGCAGTTCACCCGGAAAACGATCCGAAAGGTGAAGGTATGGCAATCGCTAAGGCATGGGCCGCGGCAACGGGTGCGCATCGCGCCGGTGTTCTGGAATCTTCTTTCGTGGCTGAAGTGAAATCTGACCTGATGGGTGAGCAAACTATTCTGTGCGGTATGTTACAGGCGGGCTCACTGTTGTGTTATGACAAACTGGTGGCAGATGGCGTTGAACCGGGTTATGCAGGAAAGCTGATCCAGTTTGGCTGGGAGACCATCACAGAAGCACTGAAACAAGGTGGCATTACCCTGATGATGGATCGCCTGTCTAACCCGGCAAAACTGCGAGCGTATGCTTTGTCTGAGCAGTTGAAAGAAATAATGACGCCGCTGTTCCAGAAACATATGGATGATATCATTTCTGGTGCATTTTCCTCCGGTATGATGGCTGATTGGGCCAATGATGATAAGAAACTGTTAGATTGGCGAGAAGAAACCGGCAATACTCCGTTTGAGAATTCACCTGGATATGATGGCAAAATCAGTGAACAGGAATATTTTGATCACAGCGTTTTACTGGTTGCTATGGTGAAAGCCGGGGTTGAACTGGCATTCGAAATTATGGTTGATACCGGTATTATCGCTGAATCGGCCTATTATGAATCTCTGCATGAATTACCGCTGATTGCGAATACTATCTCTCGTAAACGCCTGTACGAAATGAATATCGTTATTTCTGATACAGCAGAATATGGTAACTATTTGTTCTCTCATGTTGCGGTTCCACTGCTGAAAGAGAAGTTTATGGGTTCGCTACAGGCGGGTGATTTAGGTAAACCCGTTGTAGATAACGGTATCGATAACGCTCAGTTACGCGATGTAAATGAGGCTATTCGTAACCACCCAATTGAAGTTGTTGGCCGCGTATTACGTGGTTACATGACAGATATGAAACGTATTGCTGTTGGCGGTTGATATTGATAAGGATAAGGGGGAGAAATCCTCCCTCTTTGAATCCAATGAATATGGTTCTGAGACCGTTTGCTAAAGTTTTGGGGGATAAGTCGCGATTTACCAACTAATAGAGTGTTTTTCCTTCATAAAGAAAACGGCGTTTCCTTTCTCCCCTTTCTGCTACAATTCCATCTCTTGAAGTACTGCTTTGATATAACTTATTAAACATCATGCGATTAAATCCTAGCCAACAACAAGCTGTTGAATTTGTTACCGGTCCTTGTCTGGTCTTGGCGGGGGCGGGTTCCGGCAAAACGAGAGTGATCACCAATAAGATTGCTCATCTTATCCGTACTTGTGGCTATCAGCCTCGTCATATTGCTGCTGTGACGTTTACTAATAAAGCCGCACGGGAAATGAAAGAGCGTGTAGCACAAACTCTGGGGCGCAAAGAGGCTAAGGGGTTGATGATTTCGACTTTCCACACTTTGGGGTTGGAAATCATTAAGCGCGAATACAAAGCGTTAGGAATGAAAAGCAATTTCTCGTTATTTGATGATCAGGACCAGATGGCTCTGTTGAAAGATTTAACAGCCGATTTACTGGAGGAAGATAAAGATCTATTACAAAAACTGATCTCCACCATTTCAAATTGGAAAAATGATCTGCTTTCTCCACAGCAAGTTTTGGCATTGGTCCGTTCTGCTCAGGAGCACCAGTTTGCTGAATGTTATCGCCGTTATGATTTACATCTGGCGAGCTGTAATGTATTGGATTTTGACGATTTGATTACCAAACCGACTTTGCTAATGCAGCGTGATGAAGAAGTCAGGGAGCGTTGGCAAAACCGTATTCGTTATCTGTTGGTAGATGAATATCAGGACACTAATACCAGTCAATATCAACTGGTTAAATTGTTGGTGGGGCAAAGGGCTCGTTTTACGGTGGTGGGTGATGATGACCAGTCGATCTATTCATGGCGCGGTGCAAGACCACAAAATTTGGTGTTACTGAAAGAGGATTTCCCTAAGCTTAATGTGATCAAATTAGAACAAAACTATCGTTCCTCTGGCTGTATTCTGAAAGCAGCTAATATTTTGATCGCCAATAACCCTCACGTGTTTGAAAAACGGCTTTTTTCTGAACTGGGGTATGGTGATCCATTGAAAGTGATTACAGCTAATAATGAAGAGCATGAGGCGGAAAGGGTTATTGGGGAGCTGATGGCACATCACTTTATCAATAAGACCCAATATAAAGATTACGCTATTCTCTACCGAGGAAATCATCAATCCCGCGTGTTTGAAAAGATGCTGATGCAAAACCGCATTCCTTACCGGATTTCTGGTGGTACTTCTTTCTTTGCCCGCCCTGAAATTAAGGATTTGCTAGCTTATCTGCGGGTGCTGACTAATCCCGAAGATGACAGCGCATTCCTAAGAATTGTCAATACGCCAAGACGTGAAATTGGTGCTGCTACCATTCAAAAACTGGGTGAGTGGGCGAATCAGCGCAATAAAAGTCTCTATCAGGCTAGTTTCGATCTCGGTTTGGAACAAAGTCTAACTGGCCGCGGTTTGGCGGCATTACAGCGTTTTATTCACTGGATGGATGAGATAACTCGTCAGGTTGAACGAGATCCTTTGCTAGCGGTGCGTGATCTACTTCATGGTATGGATTATGAAAGTTGGCTGTACGAAACATCACCGAGTCCGAAAGCGGCTGAAATGCGGATGAAAAATATTAATCAGTTATTCACTTGGATGAGTGAAATGCTGGAAGGTGATGAACTGAACGAAGCAATGACTTTATCTCAGGTGGTCGCGCGTTTCACATTACGGGATATGCTGGAGCGAGACGAAGATGGTGAGGAGTTTGATCAGGTGCAATTGATGACTTTACATGCTTCCAAAGGGTTAGAGTTTCCCTATGTATTTCTGGTTGGCATGGAAGAAGGGCTGTTGCCTCATCAGAGCAGTATTGATGAAGAAAATATTGATGAAGAGCGACGATTGGCTTATGTAGGGATCACCCGAGCTCAACGGGAGTTATTCTTTACTTTATGTAAAGAACGTCGTCAATATGGCGAGTTAATCCGTCCAGAACCAAGCCGTTTTTTGCATGAGTTGCCACAGGATGACTTACATTGGCCACAAGATAAAAAAATAGTGACTGCCGAAGAAAGAATGCAAAAAGGGCAATCGCGTATTGCGGATATCAAATCGCGTTTAGGGCTTGGACAAAAAAATAAGTCATAAATATGCTGGAGATTCCCTGTATCACAGAGATACAGGGAAAGTGATTTTATTCAGGTTTGAGCATTCTGCTCGCCTAAAACAAGTGACCATTGAGCATGGTTTTGCCACTGAATTTCCTGCTGTAAAGACTCTGCTCTCAGAGGGTGTTGCATTAGCCAGCCATGAGGTAATGTTATTGTTAACGCTTCATCACTCACATTTAAACGTAGAGCAGGGAGCGTGTCATTTCGACGACGGTTGGCGAAGATGATAGCTAACCGCAACAGACGACATAAACGTTGAGCTTGTATCATAGGTAAGGCGTTTTGTTGATTAAAGGAAAACAAATCAATAGAGCCACTCTGGTTCTTTAGCAATGTGGCTAAGAGTTTTTTCTGTGCAGGCGTATAGCCGGGGAGAGCGAGATAATTGATCAGATAGGCTGCATGTGATGGAGCTTGGTGGAAATCAATACTTAGGCCAATTTCATGTATCAAACAGGCACTTTGTAATAATTCATGACATCGGCTATCAAGCTCCCAAGGTTTAGCAACCTGTTGTAGGAAGTGTTCAGCCAATTGCTTGACCCGTTGAGACTGTTCAACGTCTAGCTGAAAACGTCGCTGTATATTACGTAGTGTTCTGGTACGAATATCGGGTTCTATTGGTAAATCCAGCATGCCGTAAACAAGACCTTCCCGTAAGGCGCCGCCCGCAAGGATCATACTTTCAATATTTAATGCCTGGAAAATCGCTATCAGGATAGCAAGGCCACTTGGGAAAACTAAAGCCCGTTCCAGCGTCAATCCTTCTATTTCCAGCTCTTCCAGCTTACCGCATTCAATTGCTTTATGTTTGAGCTCTTGAAGTTTCGGCAAAGTGATCAGTTCATCCATACCCTGAGCAATCATGATTTCTTGCAGAGCCTGAACGGTACCGGAAGCGCCTACACAAATCTGCCAGCCTTGTTCGATCAGTTTTGGGGCAATGAGTTTCAACGTTTCATGTGCGGCAGCTTCGGCTCTGGCGAAATTTTCTTCCGTCAGGCTACGGTCATTAAAGTAGCCTTCAAGCCAGGTAACACAACCCATACTTAGGCTGGATAACTGAGAGGCTTTTGCCCCATTCCCTGTAACCAGTTCTGTACTTGCACCACCAATATCGACAACCAGACGTTTTTCAGGGCCGCCAGTTGTATGGGCAACGCCTTGATAAATAAGCCGAGCTTCATCTTCGCCACTGATTACCTTAACCGGACAATCAAGGATTTCTGATGCTTTTTTCACAAATGCGTCTGAATTTTCAGCGATGCGTAAAGTTGCCGTAGCAACAACGCGGATTTGTGATGGAGGTATATCCTGTAAGCATTCAGAAAAAATCCTGAGACATTGCCAGCCTCTCTCCATTGCCTGTTGAGATAAGCGGTTATTTTTATCTAATCCGGCGGCCAGCCTGACTTTACGTTTGATTCGTGCCAGTATCTGCATACTGCCGGATACTTCACGCACAACCAGCATGTGAAAACTGTTTGAACCTAGGTCGATAGCCGCATAGAGCGAAGAAGAACTCAGCATCATTTTCAGCCTGAACGTTTACGGTTATTACGTGGTGTATTATTACGATGCGACAAATTGTTACGACGCTGATGGTTTCCTGAACGCGGACGGTGTCGGCGTTTAGGTACCGGTAAATCTTTCAGCAAGGCTTGACTGTCATATTTGCTGACCGGGATAGTGTGTTGAATATAATCTTCAATCGCTGGCAGGTTTAGTGCATATTCTTCACAGGCTAGGCTGATCGAATGACCACTTTCACCTGCACGACCAGTACGGCCAATGCGGTGAACATAATCCTCGCAGTCGTCTGGTAAGTCATAATTAAAAACATGAGTGACTAAAGGAATGTGCAATCCACGGGCTGCGACATCAGTTGCAACTAGAATATCAATATTGCCGTTGCTGAATTCTTCCAGAATGCGTAACCGTTTTTTTTGTGCTACATCACCGGTTAGTAACCCAACTCGATGTCCGTCAGCAGCCAGATGCGCCCAGATATCTTCACAACGATGTTTTGTATTGGCGAAAATAATGCATCGATCAGGCCACTCTTCTTCCAATAACGTTTGAAGCAGGCGCATCTTTTCTTCATTAGAAGGATAAAACAGCTCTTCGCGGATACGGTGTCCCGTTTTCTGTAACGGTTCTACCTCGACATACTCTGCATGATTCATTTGCTCAAATGCCAGTTCTCGGACTCGGTAAGAGAGTGTGGCAGAAAACAGTAGGTTCATACGTTCGTTTGCTGATGGCATCCGACGGAATAGCCAGCGGATATCTTTGATAAAACCGAGATCATACATGCGATCAGCTTCATCAAGCACCACAACTTGGACCGCATTCAGATTAATGTGCCCCTGTTTGGTATAGTCGATTAGACGTCCGGTAGTGCCGATAAGGATGTCAACACCGGTTCCTAGTATTTTCAGCTGTTTGTCGTAACCATCACCGCCGTAGGCAAGACCCATCTTTAGACCTGTTGCCTGTGCTAGATCTTCTGCATCAGAGTAAATCTGTACAGCGAGCTCGCGGGTAGGAGCCATAATCAGCGCTCTTGGCTGATTGGTTTGACGCTCCTCCGCTGCGGGATGAGTCAGTAAATAATGAAAAGCAGACGCTAAAAATGCTAGCGTCTTCCCCGTACCGGTTTGCGCTTGCCCCGCGACATCACGACCTTCGACAGTGAAAGGCAATGTCAGTGCTTGTATCGGTGTACAATTAGAAAAGCCCTTATTATCAAGAGCTTCTATAACCTTGGGGTGCAAGGCGAAGTCGGAAAACTTCTTTTCTGTCAAGTGTGTTTTACTCATAGTGTGGTAGAATATCAGTTAACCATTGTCTTACGAAAGTGTATCCGTTGAAATAAAGGCAACCTTATATCAGTAATGTTACACTAGCATGGTAAAAAATTATTCTTTGGAGTAAAAAATGAGCGACAAAATTATTCATTTGAGTGACGCTAGCTTTGATACTGACGTTCTTAACGCAGAAGGTGCAGTTCTTGTCGATTTTTGGGCTGCCTGGTGTGGACCATGTAAAATGATTGCACCTATTTTAGATGAAATTGCCCCAGAATATTCAGGCAAACTGACTATTGCTAAATTGAACATTGATGACAACCCGGCAACTGCTCCTAAGTATGGTATCCGTGGTATTCCTACACTGTTGCTGTTTAAAGATGGTCAGGTTGCTGCTACAAAAGTGGGAGCACTGTCAAAAACTCAATTGAAAGAATTTTTGGATGCTAATCTCTGATTGAAGTGAGCTCACATTAATGCTGGGCGTTTAGCGTATATTATTATTTATTTCATTGACCGCTAGACGTCCGTAAAGAAGCGTGATAAGTTAGCGCCACTGCTTGTATCACATACATCATGTTAGAAGTATGTTGCATACTGAATAATCTGTAGTGTCTGATAAGTCTGTTATCTCTGGATAGTCTAAAATATCCAATGGGTTATACGGGAATAATCTGGCGTATAGCTCGTTACGTTGAGATAGTTTTTATCGAAATCAGTAATGTTTCAGCATTATCTCAACAGCGTTTTTGACAGCCTGTCAGTCTTATTTGAGCTCAATCTTAGTACTTCAAATTATTACCTTTTTATATGCATAATGTATTAAAGGTCTGATTTGTTTTTGTACAAAATAAACAGGCACCGATCGATGACGCTGCCATACTATTCACGTTCATAGTTCGAGATATACCCCGAGTTTAAGAACCCACCATTATGAATCTTACCGAATTAAAAAATACGCCGGTATCTGAACTGATTACACTTGGCGAAAATATGGGGCTGGAAAATCTAGCCCGTATGCGTAAACAAGATATTATCTTCTCTATCCTTAAGCAGCATGCGAAAAGTGGGGAAGATATCTTCGGTGATGGCGTGTTGGAGATATTGCAGGATGGCTTTGGATTCCTCCGTTCAGCAGACAGCTCCTACCTTGCCGGCCCCGATGATATCTATGTTTCTCCCAGCCAAATCCGTCGTTTTAACCTCCGCACCGGTGACACAATTTCAGGTAAAATTCGTCCACCTAAAGAAGGTGAACGCTATTTTGCCCTGTTGAAGGTTAACGAAGTTAATTTTGACAAACCAGAAAATGCCCGCAGTAAAATTCTTTTTGAAAACTTAACCCCGCTGCATGCTAATAGCCGCCTACGTATGGAACGTGGTAATGGTTCCACTGAGGATCTGACTGCCCGTGTTCTGGATCTGGCTGCACCGATTGGCCGTGGACAACGTGGTCTGATCGTCGCGCCACCAAAAGCGGGTAAAACGATGTTGCTGCAAAATATTGCTGCTAACATTGCCCACAATCATCCAGATTGTGTATTGATGGTACTTCTGATTGATGAACGTCCAGAAGAAGTCACTGAAATGCAACGCCTGGTAAAAGGTGAGGTTATTGCTTCTACTTTTGATGAACCCGCTTCTCGTCACGTTCAGGTGGCAGAGATGGTTATTGAGAAAGCAAAACGTCTGGTTGAACACAAAAAAGATGTGATTATTCTGCTTGACTCTATTACTCGCTTAGCACGTGCCTATAATACTGTTGTTCCCGCATCCGGTAAGGTATTGACTGGTGGTGTGGATGCTAACGCGTTACATCGTCCGAAACGTTTCTTCGGGGCTGCGCGTAATGTGGAAGAGGGCGGAAGCTTGACCATTATTGCGACTGCGTTGGTGGATACGGGTTCTAAGATGGATGAAGTGATTTACGAAGAGTTCAAAGGTACTGGTAACATGGAGCTGCATCTCTCCCGCAAAATTGCTGAAAAACGCGTCTTCCCAGCTATCGATTACAACCGTTCTGGTACACGTAAAGAAGAGCTACTCACCACTTCTGAAGAGCTACAGAAAATGTGGATTCTGCGCAAAATTATTCATCCGATGGGCGAAATTGATGCGATGGAATTCCTTATCAACAAACTGGCTATGAGCAAAACGAACGACGATTTCTTTGACATGATGAAACGTTCATAGTTTTTGACTCAGTTCATGATCATTTTAATTAGCGCCACAGTTTCGTGGCGTTTTTTGTATTCACCGCGCTGTTATAGCTATATATGGCATGTATTTTGCAAGCTGTATAATGCTGCCATATATTTGAAATAAATATTAAAAGAATGATGTAAGAGCATAAGGGCCATTAATTTTTTCATAATAAGTAGTGTTTTCGTAAGCTAAGGCGCTCGTGAGGGTAGATTCTGGCTAGAAAATCATATGCTTTCGGTTGATAAATGACCAGGGTGTGTTTACTTTTTACAGAGAGTTATCATCGTGAATATTCTCAGCATGAATATTGAAATTTTTTATGTTTTTCTGTTTTCTTTTGCGTTTTTGTTTATGGCTCGCAAAATAGCAAAGAAAGTTGGCCTTGTTGATAAGCCCAATTATCGTAAGTGTCATCAGGGGTTAGTGCCTCTGGTTGGAGGAATATCAATATTTGTTGGCATCTGTTTTGCTTTTGTTATCACAAAAGAATTTATTCCTCACAAGTGGTTATATTTGGTTTGTGCTGGTGTATTGGTATTTGTCGGTGCATTGGATGACCGTTTTGATATCAGCGTTAAGGTCCGGGCAACCATCCAAGCTCTGGTTGGTATTGCGATGATGTATTTTGCTGGCCTGAAGTTAGATAGTCTTGGTTATGCTTTTGGCCCTTGGGACATGACACTTGGACCGTTTAGTTATGTTGTGACACTATTTGCTGTCTGGGCTGCTATCAATGCATTTAATATGGTTGATGGGATAGATGGATTATTAGGCGGATTATCTTGTGTCTCCTTCGGTGCTTTGGGGATCTTACTGTATCAAAGTGGTAATACGGCACTAGCATTATGGTGTTTTGCATTTATTGCTGCCATTCTCCCTTATATTGTTCTTAATCTTGGTTTATTAAGCCAACGTTTCAAAGTGTTTATGGGGGATGCGGGCAGTACACTGATTGGTTTTACCATTATCTGGTTGCTCATTGAATCTACTCAGGGGAATGAGCGCCCTGTTAATCCAGTTACTGCGTTGTGGATTGTTGCCATTCCATTAATGGATATGGTTGCTATTATGTACCGCCGGTTACGGAAAGGAATGAGCCCATTTTCTCCTGACAGGCAACATATTCACCACCTAGTTATGCGGTCTGGATTCTCATCACGTCAGGCTTTTATTTTAATCACTGTTGCAGCCACTTTATTAGCCGCTGTCGGCATTACTGGAGAATGGCTGGAATTTGTGCCTGAGTGGATAATGTTGGCACTGTTCTTGCTTGCATTTGTGTTGTATGGCTATTGCCTCAAGCGTGTATGGAAGGTAGCTCGTTTCATTAAACGGCAAAAGCGTCGTATGCGCCGTTCAGCTAACCATTAAGCATCTATTATCAGCAGAGGTTCTGTGCAGTGATAAAATCAGAAACGAAATCTATTCAGGATAAACAAGCTCTGGAGCATGAGCTGGATATCAGAGCTTTGTGCAGTGCGCTATGGCATGGAAAGGTATGGATCATTGTACTGGCAATAATTTTCGCAACCGCGGCGCTAGGAGCATCTTATCTGATGCAACAAAAATGGAGTGCCACCGCAATCACTGATCTGCCTACGACTAATCAGTTGGGAAGTTATTACTCTCAGCAGCAGTTTTTGCGCAATCTGGATACTCACATTAATATTTCATTGGAAACTCAGTTACCGTCTATTTCAGAAGAAGCCTATAAGGAGTTCATCACTCAGGTTGCCGCATATGATACTCGCCGTGAATTCTGGTTGAAATCTGATTATTACAAGCAGCAGCAGGAAGGCGATGCCAGAGCTGATGCGGCCTTATTAGATGAATTAGTCAATAATATTCAGTTTATTCCTCATGATGATAAAAAAGTGCTGAATGACAGCATTAAACTGACCGCTGAGTCTTCTGGACAAGCAAATCAACTCCTGCGCCAGTACATTGCTTTTGCCAATAGTCGTGCCAGTACTCATTTAAATGATGAAGTAAAAGGTGCATGGATTACCCGTGCCCAATCTATGGATGCATTGGTTAAGCGTCAAGAAATGGTCGCTAAAGCGGTTTATAGCCGCGAAATGAATGTATTACAACAGTCCCTGAAAATTGCGGAAAAACAAGGGATTCGGCGCAATCAAACGGATACACCGGTGGATCAGTTGCCCGATTCAAAAATGTTTATGTTAGGGGCGCCGTTGTTACAGGCTCAACTTGAGACTTTGGAAGCAATAGGGCCTAAGTATGATGTGGACTATGACCGGAATATTGCAATGTTAGCAGCATGGAATGTTCACCCGACGTTACAGGATCAATTCCAGGCTTACCGCTATTTGAGAACACCAGAGGAGCCTGTTACCAGAGACAGCCCTCGCAGAATGTTTTTGATGATCATGTGGGGTGCAGTTGGCGCTTTAGTGGGAGCCGGCGTGGCATTGGTTAGATGCTCACGTAAGTAATCAGATAATTATTAGGGATAACTGCTTCTGAGGGATCTCTTCTGCAACTCCAGCAGCAGGAGTAAATAGCATTAAGAGTATTGTTTGCAGGAAAATCTGCAAGTTACTGACTATAAGAGAGTCACTGTGAAAGTGTTGACTGTGTTTGGTACTCGGCCGGAGGCTATCAAGATGGCTCCGTTAGTACACGCGTTGGCAAGGGATGAAGCCTTCGAAGCGAAAGTATGTGTCACCGCCCAACATCGGGAAATGTTGGATCAGGTGTTACACCTTTTTGAGATCACTCCCGATTTTGATCTCAATATTATGAAATCAGGGCAAGATCTAACGGATATTACCTGTCGTATTTTGGCAGGATTGAAACCTGTTTTAGCAGAATTTAAACCTGATGTTGTATTGGTTCACGGAGATACGACAACAACAATGGCAACCAGTTTGGCAGCGTTCTATCAACGTATCCCTGTTGGTCACATTGAAGCTGGATTAAGAACGGGTGATCTTTATTCCCCTTGGCCGGAAGAGGCAAACCGTAAGATTGCAGGGCATCTGGCAATGTATCATTTCGCTCCGACGGAAAATTCCCACAATAATTTATTGAAAGAATCCATTGCAGATAATCGGGTTTTTGTTACCGGAAATACAGTAATTGATGCGTTGCTGTGGGTACGCGATCGAATAATGAATGATGAGGCTATGCGGAGTAAGCTAGCGAAGCATTACCCGTTTATTGATACTAATAAAAAAATGATTCTGGTGACGGGGCATCGTCGTGAAAGTTTTGGTGGTGGGTTTGAGCGAATTTGTGAAGCTTTGGCACAGATAGCCCGCGCTCATCCAGATGTGCAAGTAGTCTATCCGGTTCATCTAAACCCGAATGTCAGTGAGCCAGTAAAGCGCATTTTGCATGATATTGATAACATTATTCTTATTGAACCTCAGGATTATTTGCCATTTGTTTATCTAATGAACCATGCCTATATGCTCCTGACAGATTCCGGTGGTATTCAGGAAGAAGCTCCTTCTTTAGGAAAGCCGGTATTGGTAATGCGCAATACTACTGAACGGCCAGAGGCGGTTGATGCTGGAACGGTACGTTTGGTAGGGACGGAAACAAGAACTATCGTGGAAGAGGTGACTCGATTGTTGACAGACGATGCTGCCTATCAGCGAATGAGCCGCGCTCATAATCCTTACGGGGATGGCGATGCCTGTCAACGTATTCTCGACGCTTTGAAAAAAATCAGGTGACACTATGAGCTTTGAAACTGTGAGCTTTGAAACTATTTCTGTTATTGGTCTTGGTTATATTGGCTTGCCAACGGCGGCAGCGTTTGCATCCCGTAATAAGAAAGTCATTGGCGTGGATGTTAATCAGCATGCGGTAGAAACCATCAACTGTGGTGCAATTCATATTGTAGAACCGGATCTAGACAAAGTGGTGAAAGTTGCCGTAGAAGGCGGTTATCTGAAAGCAGTGATTGCTCCGTTACCCGCAGATGCTTTTCTGATAGCTGTTCCGACGCCTTTTAAAGCCGATCATGAGCCGGATATGACGTATGTCCGTTCCGCAGCCGAATCTGTGGCGCCAGTTCTGAAAAAAGGTGATCTGGTTATTTTAGAATCTACCTCACCAGTAGGCGCGACGGAGCAGATGGCAGAATGGTTGGCGGCAGCGCGCCCTGATTTAACGTTCCCACAACAGATGGGAGAGGCGTCTGATATTGATATCGCTTACTGTCCTGAACGTGTGTTGCCAGGGCAAGTTATGGTTGAATTAATTAAGAATGACCGTGTTGTTGGTGGTATGACGTCAAAATCTTCAACCAGAGCTAGTGAGCTGTATAAAATTTTCCTTGAAGGTGAATGTGTTATCACTAATTCAAGAACGGCAGAAATGTGTAAGCTGACAGAAAACAGTTTCCGAGATGTAAACATTGCATTCGCCAACGAACTTTCCCTGATTTGTGCTGATCAAGGTATCAACGTGTGGGAATTGATCAATTTGGCGAATCGCCATCCGCGTGTAAATATTCTCCAACCAGGTCCTGGCGTGGGTGGTCATTGTATTGCTGTTGATCCGTGGTTCATTGTTTCTCAAAACCCGAAACAATCACGTCTTATTCATACAGCACGTATGATTAATGATGACAAGCCATTGTGGGTTGTGGATCAAGTAAAAGCGGCTGTTGCGGATTGTTTGGCTGAAAGTGGAAAACGTGCAAGCGAAGTGAAAATTGCCTGTTTTGGTTTGGCATTTAAACCAAATATTGACGATTTGCGTGAGAGTCCAGCAGCACATATCACCGGTATGATTGCGCAATGGCATGCAGGTGAAACGCTGGCTGTAGAACCTCATATTCATGAATTACCCGCTCCCTTGAAGGAAATAACTCGATTAGTTAATCTGGAAAAAGCGCTGGAAGAAGCAGATATTCTGTTGATGCTGGTAGATCATAATCAGTTTAAAGCTGTAAATAGTCATGAAATTAAACAGAAGTGGATTGTGGATACAAAAGGAGTCTGGCGTTGAGACGTATTCTAATCACAGGTGGTGCAGGTTTTATTGGCTCTGCTGTTGTACGGCATGTCATTGATAATACAGAAGATAGCGTGGTTGTAGTTGATAGCCTGACTTATGCCGGTAATCTGGCGTCTCTTGCCCCGATTGCGGATAGCCCACGTTATGCGTTTGAGCAGGTTGATATCTGTCAACGCGGAGCGCTGGAACGGGTCTTTGAACAATATCAGCCGGATTGTGTGATGCATTTGGCGGCAGAAAGCCATGTGGATCGCTCTATTGATGGCCCTGCGGCATTTATCGAAACCAACATTGTGGGTACTTATACTTTGTTGGAAGCTGCGCGTGCTTTCTGGCAGAAACTCAATGAAGAGAAACAAGCTGCTTTCCGTTTTCACCACATTTCAACAGATGAAGTGTATGGTGATTTACATGGTGAAGAGGGATTCTTTACCGAAACAACACCTTATGCGCCAAGTAGCCCATATTCGGCGTCCAAAGCATCCAGCGATCATCTGGTAAGAGCATGGCACCGGACTTATGGTTTACCGGTCATTATCACCAATTGTTCAAATAACTATGGTCCTTACCATTTCCCGGAAAAACTGATCCCTCTGATTATCTTAAATGCATTAGCAGGAAAATCTTTACCGGTATATGGTGAAGGGAAACAAATTCGCGATTGGCTGTATGTGGAAGACCATGCCAGAGCGCTCTATTTGGTTGTGACAGAAGCTGAACCGGGCAAAACCTACAATATTGGAGGTCATAATGAACGCAAAAATATTGATGTGGTTTGTGCGATTTGTGAGCTTCTGGAAGAGCTTTGTCCTGAGAAACCCGCGGGCATTGCTTATTATCGAGATTTGATTACTTATGTTGCAGATCGTCCAGGCCATGATATGCGTTATGCTATTGATGCGGCGAAAGTTGAACGAGATCTAGGCTGGAGACCACAAGAAACATTTGAATCAGGTATTCGTAAAACAGTTCAATGGTATTTGGAAAATGAAAACTGGTGGCGTAAGGTTCAAGATGGTTCTTATGCCGGTGAGCGCCTTGGATTAGGTAAAAACTAAATGACGATGGGGGCAGTAAATATGAAAGGAATCATACTGGCAGGTGGATCGGGAACCCGGTTGCATCCGATAACACAGGGTGTTTCCAAACAATTACTGCCAATTTATGATAAACCAATGATTTACTATCCTTTGTCAGTACTCATGCTAGCAGGGATACGTGATATTCTGATTATCTCTACACCAGAAGATTTACCTTCTTTCCGCCGGCTGTTAGGTGATGGTGACAGATTTGGTATTCACTTAAGTTATAAAGAACAGCCATCACCAGATGGTTTAGCTCAGGCATTTTTGATTGGTGAGGAGTTCATCAATGGCGGGCCTTGCTGCTTGGTATTGGGAGACAATATTTACTTTGGACAAGGGTTCAGCCCAAAACTGAGAAATGTTGTTTCTCGTGGAAAAGGGGCGACTGTTTTTGGTTATCAAGTGATGGATCCTGAGCGATTTGGGGTGGTGGAATTTGATGACGCGTTCCGCGTTCTTTCTATTGAGGAAAAACCAGAAAAGCCAAAATCCAACTGGGCGGTAACGGGTCTCTATTTCTACGATAATCAAGTAGTAGATTTTGCTAAACAGGTCAAGCCTTCTGCCAGGGGTGAACTAGAGATTACCAGTATTAACCAGACGTATTTGGAACGTGGTGAACTAAATATTGAGTTGTTAGGGCGTGGCTTTGCCTGGTTGGATACTGGCACTCATGACAGCCTGATTGAGGCCAGCACTTTTGTGCAGACCGTAGAGAAGCGTCAAGGTTTTAAGATCGCCTGTCTTGAAGAGATCGCTTGGCGTAATGGTTGGCTGGATGATGTACAGTTAAGAGAAACAGTAAAATCTTTGTCAAAAACTGGCTACGGCCAATATCTGCTGGATCTGCTCCATGTTCGTGTACGCTAATATTGAACCATTGGAGTGGGATAGCCACTATTTTGGGTTGTCCACCGCTCGCCTTGATTTCACACCTAATGCCGGTCTGCTAACCTCATCTCAGTTAGAGCAGTATGCTTTAGTGCAAGCTAAAGTACCTGCGCAGCGATTGGATCTTATTGATGGATTATTCGCGTTGGGCTTTTCGTTAGTGGAAGGAGAAGTAGACCTTTCCTTAATAATTGGCATAGAAAATGCTGATAACGACAACTCTGAGAGTAAGTTGCTTTCGGCTGAGCGGCGAGATATCCCGATGTTGAAGGAGGTAGCTTCCAACGTATTTCCTTTGAGTCGTTTCCGAACCCCGTGGTATCAACCGCAGGATAGCGGTCGCTTCTACGCTACCTGGGTGGAAAAAGCGGTATTGGGGACATTTGATCATCAATGTTTGCTGGTAAATGGAGATAATGGACAACCCGCAGGGTTTGTTACCTTACGAGATATAGGAGCAGGAGAGGCTCGTGTAGGTTTACTGGCTGTATTCCCAGGAAATATTGGCCGTGGGATTGGCTCAAAATTGATGTTGGCGGCGCAGCAGTGGTGTCAACACCACCAAATACGGCAGTTAAGGATTGCGACACAAACCAGCAACATTGCTGCTTTGCGCCTTTATACACGCAGTGGTGCGTTTGTTGAAAGCACCGCGTATTGGTTATATAGGGGATGAAATGATTCCATTTAACAGACCACCAGTCGTTGGCACTGAATTAGATTACATGAAGCAAGCAATGGAGAGCGGTAAGCTTTGCGGGGATGGTGGTTTCACCAAGCGTTGTGAAGAGTGGATGGAACAACATTTCAATTGCCCGAAAGTTTTATTGACGCCATCCTGTACAGCTTCACTGGAAATGGCGGCTATTTTGCTGAATGTTCAACCCGGTGATGAAGTTATTATGCCGAGCTTCACTTTCGTTTCTAGTTCTAACGCGTTTGTGCTGCGTGGAGCAACCATTGTATTCGTGGATATTCGTCCGGATACCATGAATATTGATGAAACCAAAATCGAAGCAGCAATTACAGCTAAAACACGCGTGATTGTTCCAGTGCATTACGCCGGCGTAGCCTGTGAAATGGATACTATCATGGCCTTGGCAGAGAAATATAATCTGTTTGTCGTGGAAGATGCTGCACAGGGGGTAATGTCTACTTATAAAGGACGCGCACTGGGAACTATCGGACACATTGGTTGCTACAGTTTCCACGAAACCAAAAACTACTCTTCTGGTGGTGAAGGTGGTGCAGCGCTTATCAATGATCAATCACTGATTTCCCGTGCGGAAATTGTTCGCGAAAAAGGGACTAATCGTAGTCAGTTTTTCCGTGGTCAAGTTGATAAATATACTTGGCGCGATATCGGTTCGAGTTATCTGATGTCGGAGCTTCAGGCTGCTTATTTGTGGGCGCAATTAGAGAAAGCTGAGACAATCAATGAACGTCGCCTTGCCTTGTGGAATACCTATTATCAAGCATTAAAACCGCTGGCTGATGCTGGTCTCCTGACATTGCCTGTCATACCGGAAGGGTTGGAGCATAATGCTCACATGTTCTATATCAAGCTGAAAGATGTTGAAGAACGCTCAGCATTCAATAGTTATATGAAGGACGCGGGGGTACTAACGGTATTCCATTATGTTTCTCTGCACACCAGCCCCGGTGGTGAAAAATTTGGCCGTTTTCATGGGGAAGATCGTTTTACTACTTATGAAAGTGATCGTTTGGTACGTTTGCCGATGTCTTACAACATAACAGACGCTGAACAGCAGATTGTCATCAAACATATTCAGGAATACTTCGCCTGATATGTCGTTGGCTAAAGCATCAATATGGACTGCGGGCTCCACACTGATAAAAATCGGTGTGGGGCTTTTAATCGTTAAATTACTGGCGGTTGCTTTTGGCCCCAGCGGGGTTGGGCAGGCGGGTAATTTCCGTCAGCTTATCACTGTGCTTGGGGTGTTGGCTGGTGCCGGTATTTTTAATGGTGTAACTAAATATGTTGCTGAGTATCAGCAGCAGCCGGAAAGATTGCGTACGGTACTGGGAACATCTTCTGCCATTATCCTTGGGTTTTCCACGCTGTTGGCAGTGATTTTCTTGCTGTTTAGCGGGTCTATCAGTACGGGATTATTCGGCCATCAAGATTATGAGCCAGTTGTGCAGGCCCTCGCCTTTATTCAAATGGGGATTGCTTTTGCCAACTATTTTTTGGCTATTTTGAAAGGATACCGAGATGCTCAGGGGAATGCGCTGGCGATTATTTTTGGTAGCGTGATTGGTGTAATGGCCTATTATCTCTGTTTTGTCCTTGGTGGGTATGAAGGTGCTTTGGCGGGTTTGGCTTTAGTGCCAGCATTAATCATATTTCCCGCGGGATTGATGGTTTGGCGTCTCAAAGCGGTATCGATTTCAAGTCTTAAGCCCATGTGGGATAAAGTACTGGCTGGTCGGCTTGGCAAGTTTACCCTTATGGCTCTGCTGACTTCTATTACCATACCGGTTGCCTACATTATGATGCGAAATCTACTGGCAGCGCATTATAGTTGGCACGATGTGGGTATTTGGCAAGGTGTAAGCAGTATTTCCGATGCTTACCTGCAATTTATCACAGCATCTTTTACTGTTTATCTGTTGCCAACGCTTTCACGGTTGCAAGGTAAGGACGAAATATCAAATGAGATAATTAAGGCGCTGAAATTTGTTTTGCCTGCTGTGGCTGTTGTAAGTTTTACTGTATGGCTGCTGCGTGATTTTGCCATTTGGTTACTGTTTTCTGACAAATTTACTGCTATGCGTGATCTATTTGCCTGGCAGTTGGTGGGTGATGTCTTGAAAGTGGGCGCTTATGTTTTTGGTTATCTGGTGATTGCCAAGGCTGCGTTACGTTTTTATGTGTTGACAGAAATTAGTCAGTTTTTATTGCTTACTGGTTTTGCCCACTGGCTTATTCCTGTAAATGGAGCGTTAGGTGCAGCACAAGCCTATATGGCAACTTACATTATTTATTTCACCCTTTGTTGTGGTGCATTTCTTATTTATCGTAGGCGAGCATGACAACCCTCATTCACGTTTTGGGATCTGATATCCCACATCACAATCGAACGGTATTGCGCTTTTTTAATGATGTCTTAGCGCACGAAATTGGTTTTTTAGCCAAACCGAAGTTTATGGTAGTGACCAGAAATCGCGCTTTATTGGATGATTGCCCAGCATTGGATGTGGCATTCTTCGACAGTAAAAAATCTCTGGCGCAGGCGGTTATTGCTAAAGCGAGTTCAGACAGAGATTGTCGATTTTTTTTTCATGGTCAATTTAATGTGAGTTTGTGGTTGGCGCTGTTGTCAGGAAAAATCAAACGCAATCAATTTTGGTGGCATGCCTGGGGAGCTGATCTGTATGAAGACTCCAGTCAGTTAAAATTCCGTCTATTCTATTTCTTGCGTCGTCTGGCGCAGCGTCGGGTAGGGCATGTGTTTGCGGTTCGTGGAGATCTCTATTTTTATTCTCAACATCATCCAAACGTACCAACATCATTGCTCTATTTTCCAACCAGAATGGAACCTGCTTTGACAATTGCAGATAGAATATCTGTTGAAGATGGCAAGATGACAATTTTGTTGGGGAATTCTGGTGATCGATCGAACCGCCATATTACGGCATTGAAAGTAATTCATAAGCAGTTTGGCGATAAGGTGCGAATCATTATCCCAATGGGTTATCCTGAAAACAATCAGGTTTATATTAATCAGGTAGAACAGGCTGCTTTATCATTGTTCCGGCCAGAAAATTTGAACATTATTAAGCAAAATATGGCGTTTGATGATTATCTGGCATTGTTGCGCCGTTGTGATTTAGGGTATTTCATGTTTAATCGCCAGCAGGGGATTGGAACAATTTGTCTGTTGATACAATTTGGTGTGCCATTTGTACTTAGTCGTCAGAATCTTTTTTGGCGAGATTTAATAGAACAACAGGTGCCGGTATTTTTCGCCGGTGATCCTTTAGATAGCCAACTGATTACAGAAGCACAACGGCAGATGCTCTCCTTGGATAGAAATGTGATAGCTTTTTTTAGCCCGAACTTTATTGATGGCTGGCGGCAGGCGTTGGCAAAAGCGGCGGGAGAGCAGCAATGACTTTAACGCAGTTTGGCGGATTATTTGTTGTTTATTTAATATCACTGGTTTTCATCCTGACGTTGACTTATCAGGAATTCCGGCGTGTACGCTTTAATTTTAATATATTCTTCTCATTGCTTTATTTGCTGACATTCTATTTTGGTTTCCCACTGACATGTTTGTTGGTTTTCCAATTTGATGTTGAAGTGGTACCTGTAGACGCCTTACTACACGCTCTACTGGCTTCGACCTGTTTTTATGGTATTTATTACGTCAGTTATAAAACACGGCTAAGAAAGCCGTCTATACAGCCTAAAGCACCTGTATTCACCATGAACCGGGTAGAAACTAACTTTACATGGTTACTACTGGCATTGGTTGCGGTGGTGACAGTGGGTCTGTTCTTTATGCAAAACGGTTTTCTACTGTTTAAGTTACAGTCGTACAGTCAAATTTTTTCCAGTCAGGTTTCCGGTGTTGCCCTGAAGCGATTCTTTTACTTCTTTATTCCTGCCATGTTGGTGGTTTATTTCTTGAAGCAGACCCAGTTACGCTGGCTGTTTTTTCTGATGAGCACGGTTGCTTTTGGGATACTGACTTATGTCATTGTTGGCGGAACACGGGCTAATATTATCATTGCGTTCGCGTTGTTTCTGTTTATTGGCATTGTGCGTGGCTGGATAACCTTGTGGATGTTGGTCATGGCGGGCGCAATAGGGATTGTTGGCATGTTTTGGTTGGCACTCAAACGCTATAGTTTGGATGTCAGCGGTGCAGAAGCGTTTTATACTTTTCTCTACCTTACAAGGGATACTTTTTCACCGTGGGAAAATTTTGCATTACTGCTGAATAACTACGACAAAATTGATTTTCAGGGGTTGGCGCCTATTATCCGTGATTTCTATGTCTTTATTCCAAGTTGGCTTTGGCCAGGACGCCCTGATGCTGTGTTGAATTCAGCGAATTATTTTACCTGGGAAGTACTGGATAACCACTCTGGTCTGGCAATTTCCCCAACTCTGATAGGCTCTCTGGTTGTGATGGGGGGAGTGCTGTTTATTCCGGTTGGTGCGATTGTTGTTGGATTGATAATTAAGTGGTTTGACTGGGTTTATGAATTAGGAAAACAGGAGACTAATCGTTATAAGGCCGCTATCTTGCAGGCATTTTGCTTTGGCGCGATCTTCAACATGATAGTATTGGCTCGTGAAGGCGTGGATTCATTTGTTTCCCGTGTAGTATTTTTCTGTATTATTTTTGGCTTATGTCTGGTAATTGCTAAGTTGTTGTATTGGCTATTTGAGAGTGCAGGGCTTATTAGAACGTATCTGACTAGCAACCTGGTTGTATCACAAAAACGTCTGTTGCAATGTAAGGAAAGAAAATGGAGCTAAGCAATATTCCTAAATATAGTATTCGTGGCCTGAATATTTGGGGCTTCCGCGATATGGCGCACTTTCTTGACCATATTTTTCAACGCGGGCAGGTAAAGACGGGTACTATGGTGGCGATTAATGCGGAAAAAGTTCTGACGGCAGAGGAAGATACAGCTTTAAGCACACTGCTGAGTGATGCAGAATATCTGTATGCTGATGGTATCAGTATTGTACGTGCTATTCGCCGTAAATACCCTGATGCTGAAGTTTCTCGTGTAGCGGGTGCTGATTTATGGGAAGCCATCATGGAACGTGCTGGCAAAGAAGGTACACCTATTTTTCTGGTTGGAGGTAAACCAGAGATATTGAAACAGACTGAAAGCAAACTACGGGCTCAGTGGAACGTCAATATTGTTGGCAGCCAGAACGGTTATTTCACGCCAGAAGAACGTAATGCTGTTTTTGAACGGATTCATGCCAGCGGTGCGGTGATTGTGACAGTTGCAATGGGATCGCCTAAACAGGAGGTTTTTATGCGTGACTGTCGAAAAATTCATTCGGATGCGTTGTATATGGGCGTTGGCGGTACTTATGACGTATTTATCGGCCATGTGAAACGTGCGCCAAAAGCATGGCAGAATTTGGGGCTTGAATGGCTTTATCGCTTGTTATCACAACCAAGCCGTATTCGTCGCCAGTTTAAGTTACTGAAATTTCTTGGATATTATTATAGTGGTCGTCTGTAAACCCACTTCTTGCCTGTCGTGTAAATTTTCGTCAGGCGATACTTTCGTCAGGTGATACAGTGAATTTATTCCACAATATTTATCTAACAGTTTTAATCCTGCCAGATTTTCACTATTTGTAGTTAATTATTGGATAATTTTTTATTCCACTCAGTGGAAAAACATGTTTTGATCCCTGACCTTTTTATGGCTGATCAACATCAGTCTTGTATGTTTTTATTATTGCACATTACAACATATAACAATGGACAGGGAATTTATGGCAGATCAACAACATAGCTTGCAACGGGGTTTAGAAGCCCGTCATATAGAGCTAATCGCACTAGGCGGCACAATTGGTGTCGGTCTGTTTATGGGCTCGGCCAGCACACTGAAATGGGCTGGTCCTTCCGTTTTGCTGGCTTACATTATTGCCGGAATTTTTGTTTTTTTCATTATGCGATCGATGGGAGAAATGCTGTTTCTTGAACCTGTCACGGGTTCTTTCGCCTCTTTTGGACATAAATATCTCAGCCCATATTGGGGATGCCTCACCGCTTGGGGTTATTGGTTTATGTGGGTGGCGGTAGGGATATCAGAAATAACGGCTATCGGGGTTTATGCTGAGTTTTGGTTCCCTGAACTTCCTCAGTGGGTATCGGCATTGATTGCGGTGGCATTGGTCGCTTTGGCGAACCTTGCGGCGGTACGTCTTTACGGTGAGCTGGAATTTTGGTTTGCCATGATTAAGGTGACCACAATTATTGTCATGATCCTGATTGGCTTGGGATTGATATTTTTCGGTATTGGTAATCAATGGCAGCCTATTGGATTGGGTAATCTGACTGCGCATGGTGGTTTCTTTGCGGGTAATTGGCAAGGGTTCTTGTTTGCGCTCTGTATTGTGGTTGCATCTTATCAGGGGGTGGAGTTGGTTGGTATCACTGCGGGGGAAGCGAAGAACCCTCAGGTGACATTGAAAAAAGCGATTAACAATATTCTCTGGCGTATTCTGATTTTCTACGTGGGTGCGATTTTCATTGTAGTGACATTATTTCCATGGACAGAAGTGGGTGCACAGGGCAGCCCGTTTGTAATGACATTTACCAAAGTGGGGATCACTTCCGCGGCAGCCGTGATTAACTTTGTCGTATTGACGGCCGCGCTTTCCGGCTGTAACAGCGGCATGTACAGTGGTGGACGGATGCTTTATGCGTTGGCGCAAAACCGTCAGCTACCTTCATCACTGACTAAATTGTCAAAGAATGGGGTGCCGGTAATCTGTATTGCCATCACTATCCTGTGTTTGATTGTGGGTTCTAGTTTGAATTATTTGATCCCAAATCCGCAGGCGGTTTTTGTTTATGTTTACAGTGCCAGCGTATTGCCAGGAATGGTACCGTGGTTTGTTATTCTGGTGAGTCAATTGCGTTTTCGTCAGTATCATCAGCAGGCACTGAAACAACATGGTTTTAAATCCATTCTGTTCCCTTATGTAAATTACCTGACATTGGCATTTTTATGTTGTGTGTTGATAGGAATGGCAATTAACCCGGATACCCGTTTTTCATTGCTGGTCGGTGGGGGATTTTTGTTAATGGTGTCGCTGATTTATTGGTTGGTGAAGCTTTTTAACGGTAAAAAATCAAAAGCCTGATATACCTTATGGATTTCAAGATGCATCGCGGCGGCAAGGGAGTGAATCCCCGGGAGCATAGCAAACTATGTGACCGGGGTGAGCGAGTGCAGCCAACAAAGAAGCAACTTGAAAGATGACGGGTATAGATTGATTTACTGTCACGGTGGTAGTGAATAGGGAAGTTAAGAGCTGGCTTTATCTACGAAATGAACAAGGTGTAATCAAACGCATCATTTCTTTAAAAAAGCACTGGACAGTATATCATTAAATCCGTACTATCCCCACCCGAAACGGCGTTAAGCGCCCGTAGCTCAGCTGGATAGAGCGCTGCCCTCCGGAGGCAGAGGTCTCAGGTTCGAATCCTGTCGGGTGCGCCATTATTTGCGTGCAAGAGCTGCGGTGATGTATTACGCTGTTGGTAAGTTGTATTTAGCAGTAAATAGCTGTTATGGTGGCTATAGCTCAGTTGGTAGAGCCCTGGATTGTGATTCCAGTTGTCGTGGGTTCGAGTCCCATTAGCCACCCCATCTTTTTTGTGACACGCGAGGGTGGCGGAATTGGTAGACGCGCTAGCTTCAGGTGTTAGTGTCCTTACGGACGTGGGGGTTCAAGTCCCCCCTTTCGCACCATAAAAAAGAGAAAAGTAAAGAGTAGAAAATTTCGGCGAGTAGCGCAGCTTGGTAGCGCAACTGGTTTGGGACCAGTGGGTCGGAGGTTCGAATCCTCTCTCGCCGACCAAATTCCAAAAAAAAACCTGCATTGCAGGTTTTTTTGCGTTTTATCCCTTTTTATCTCCTTGGCTTTTTGTTCCCTTTCCTGATCGATATACCTTTAAGTTGTGCTCTGTTGATTCAAATTTAGTGGATTATTTTTTAAAAATAACTATTTGTTTTATATAGTAATTTTTTATTTTTTGTATTTTGGAGACAATCGATATACTAGCTGTCTCAAATAAGAGACTTATAACAAATTGAATTATAATGAAAATAATAAATACCTTGTGTTTTGTCTCAAATAAGAGACAGTGCATGAGATGGATTTTGTGATGATTCGATTTCTTGTTGTAATAAATAGAGAAATAGCTGATGAAGCGAGGCAGCTTTCATTTAAATAAAAGCTGGCACACTAAATGCATTATTACAAACGTAGATGCTCATCCTATTTCTTATGATTGCATATGCTTCATAAACCCAGGGATGATGCAGAGCCGATTATCGGTGCCTATTGTCCATGTCACAGATGAGTAATTTTCATCGCCGACCGGACTCAACGTTGAGTGAGGCACTATCCGTCTGTAGACCTGATTGTATTTGTACACCTATCTTTGTTTTAAGGTAGGTGTTTTTTTATTTCTAAGAGATATATCTGGTAGGTTTATACCCTATGGATTTCAAGATGGATCGCGACGGCAAGGGAGTGAATCCCCGGGAGCATAGGTAACTATGTGACCGGGGTGAGCGAGTGCAGCCAACAAAGAGGCAACTTGAAAGATGACGGGTATATATACTGTTTAGGTATTACTGTCTAATATAAACAGAACTGAAAATATGATAGTTAGTTTTTTACTGTAAAATTGATTTAGTTATTTCATTTCTAAACTTATCTTAAGGGGAATATTGATGTCAAAAATGATGGGATGTCCTGGTTGTAGCCGAATGTTACATGAATCCGCACAATCATGCCCACATTGTGGCGCGATGATAAGGGCCTATTCTTCTGGTAGTCAAAGCCGCATTGTTGCTGCACTGTTGGCGTTTTTTCTTGGTTCCTTTGGCGCTCATAAATTTTATCTGGGCAAGATCGGTATGGGGATTTTATATCTGCTATTTTTCTGGACATTTATCCCTACACTTATCTCATTTATTGAATTTATTATTTATCTTTGCACTTCCGATGAAGATTTTGCTAAGAAATATGGTTAGAAAAATGCCCCGTGCGGGGCATTTTTAATCATCGGCATGAAGACTTGCTAATAATGGATGAGCGATCACGACATTACAGCACTATTACTATTAACGAGATCACTCTTCACGACATTACTTTCACGCTTTAAAGTGAGTACTAATCCCTCGCGACGAACTTGTGCGGCCTCTTCTGGTTTACGTAGTTTGTCCAATGCATCGGCTAACCAAGCATAATCATGTGCATCAGGACGTTGGGCTAATGCAGTTTTAAAGTCTTTTACTGCTTTTTCCCATTCTCCGTGGCGCAAAGCAACTTGTCCAAGTGTACTGTTTAACAGAGGGGTAGAACCATGTTGTTTTAACTGATGGTCCAATGCGTTTTGTATCGGCTTTGGATCTTCGCTTTTTAAGCGAGGGATCAATAAGAGTAAACGTTCGTCGTATTGACGTTTTAAACTTTCCAGGATGATCTTTTGTGCAGCTTCATGGTCATTACATTCAATCAAATGTTCAGATATTGCAACTTGCAACGCCACATCATGGCGAATTTTTCGGCTTTGATCGTGCCACCAACGTTTTAAACCTTCGCTGCCTTGTTCTGCCATGTACTGATTCATCAGACCGATATAGGCTTGCTGGCGCAATTTGTGAATTTGTAACTCATCATGTAGATGGATTTTTTCCATTACCGGTAGTATATCAATCAGTGACTGGTAAGCTCCTGATTTCATATAAGCCTGTTCAGCCAAGCGTAAGACTTCTGGATGACGTGAAGCTTGATTTAATAGCTTGTCTACACCATGACGGGCTGCGTGAACTTCACCTTGCGTGAGTTGAATACGTACACGGGTAATATCCACAGGCAACTGGTTATTATCTGCGACTTCTGCCGCGCGTTGTAAATATTGATTGGTACGAAATTCATCACCGCGTTGTTGGGCTGCTTCAGCCGCCAGTAAGTAGTTGACCACAGGTTGTTCTGCATGATCAGCGTTACGGGTCAGTAATTGCTCAACTTGTTTGAAATCGCCTTCTGCCAGTTTGAGCAACGCTGCTTTTGTTTGGGCATGGGCACGGCTGCGTTTGCGTCCAAGGAACCAGCCACGGGTACGTGAGCCTGTGCGTATAACTCTGCGGTAGCACCAACCAAAGAGGCAGAGTACCAGTTGTAAAAGAACAAATATAATGAACAGGCCGGTAACACTGGTTTCAATGTTGTAATTGTCAGTTTGAATCAGCACATATCCCTGATGGCCAGCAATTATCGGACCGAGCACAATACCAACAATGAGTACCACAAACAGTAATAGAACTTTCAGCATAACTTAACCCTCCTGATTAGTTTCAGAAGATTGGGAAAGTAAGCTACGAACCCGGGTTTGCATCAGTTTTTCCAGTAAAGGCTGGCTTGAAAGGTGGTCTGGCGCAGTTATGGAAACAGGCTGCTGGCTTAATGAATCAATTTCTTCCAGGAATGCTTTGGTATTGGGATCATTGATATCAAAGTAAGCTCTAACCCAAGTTGAAACTGTTTCTAATGATTGTTTAAAAACTTCACCTTGATGACGGGGTATTGCTTGGGCGGCAATCAACAGACGGGCTCGGATATTTTCTCGTAGATAGATATCTTGATTTGGTGCCAGTAATGGCTCTGCTGCGGTATCCCGGCGACGGATGGTAATGAAATTATCCATGAAACTCTTCCAGCTTTTGCTCAGATTCTGGCGCCATTCAGATAATGTACCGGTTAATTCATCATTATCTTCGTCCATTGGCGAACCATCGGTTGTATTGTCAGCCAGACGCAGGTTATCTACTTGGTTAGAAAGCTGATTAACTCGCAGGATAATGCCGTCAAAATCAATCTGACTAATGGCAGATAATGTACTGATGTCTTGTGTAATTGCACGACGGATTTCAATCAGGCTTGGATCATTCATTTCAGAGAGACTGGCATCTGCATTTTTCAGCAGAGCAGCGGCGGTGACTATATCTTGATCATTCCATAATTTCCGGCCTGCCATTTTGACCAGAAAATCAGCTTGTGCTAGTAGCCAGCTTTTTACATCAGAACTGGATAACGCAGAGATTTTGGCCTGTAACTCTTGTAGACTATGACCCAGTTGCTCATTTTGTGCGGAAAAATGGCTTAAAGTCTGTGATTGTTCTTTAAACAGCGCTTCAATATGCTGTTTATCCTGTGATTGTTGTTGTTTCAATGATTCCAGTTGTTGGCGTAGCTCGTGGTTCTCTGCACTCAATAAATGGCTTTGTTGCTGTCCGTAATAATAAAGACCGCCGCCGATTGCCAGCATGATTGCAATAGCAATAATGTTTTTTAGCGTACCAGAACGTTCTTGCTTTTGAGGCGCGGTTTCGAGCTGTTGCAAGTTTTCAACCGTAGTTTTTGTTTGTTCAACTGTCTCGGCGGACTGTTTTTGCTCCGTCATAGTGGGCATCCCATGTCAGTTTATTCTAGTGCCTGAATTAAGGCATCGTTATCTGCACTTTTTGCAACTTTAACATCTTGCCAGCCCAAGTTCCGGGCGGTATGTGCAAGACGCTCGCTTACCACAATCAGGTGGCAATGCAATAACCACCTATTTCGATCACTTTCAGGTATTAAGTTATATAATAGTTGCAGTATTTCGCCACTGGTTACAACTAAAGTTTGTACTCCATACTTTTGCCAGTGGGCACTGAATTCTGCTGCCGGGTAGTCTACTGGCTGGCGGAAATAACATTCACAATAATTAACTGTGGCACCTCTTTCTGTCAGCGTCCGGGCAATAAGTTCACGTCCGCCATTTCCTCTGAGCAGCAAAGCTTGTTTATTTTCAACCTGATGTAGTGATGGTAGTTTTAGCAAGATTTCGCTGGTCTCACCCTCTGATGACCAGATAACATTCATATCCGTTAGTTGATGAAAAGCCAGAGCGGTTGATCTGCCGATAGCATAATAAATCAGCTTGTTGGGCCATAAAAGATTAATTTTATTTAACTGAGAGTTTGCATAATAAACTGCATTTTTTGACAATAGAAATACCATATCACAGGTATTTAGATGGTTAAGCTTCTCAGCTAGCTGTGGCAGCTCTGAACCTGGGTGAATATTGATTAAAGGTGCGCTGAAAGCTGTTTTTCCCGCAGCCTGTAACTTTCTGACGAGTTCCTCTCCGGCAGGAGCAGGGCGAGTCACCAGAATACTCATGTGGGGGGATTTCCTCGATAAATTTTGGTTAGAATTTCCCGTGCTCCCCGTTCCAACAACTCTTCTGCCAATTCAACCCCTGCCTGGCAGGCATCTTTTGGGAAAGCCGTTCTCTCACCGCGAATAATAACGCTACCATCAGGTGCGCCAACTAATGCCCGTAACCAGATTTTCCCGTCCTGCCAGATAGCATAGCTACCTATTGGTACTTGGCAGCCTCCTTCCAGCCGGGTATTCATCGCACGTTCGGCAAGAACACAAGCTTCTGTATCATAGTGGTTTAATGGTGCTAACAGAGTTTGTGTTTGTTGGTCGTCAAGGCGGCATTCAATTCCTACCGCGCCTTGACCAACGGCAGGTAATGATTGTTCTGCCGTCAATGGCGTACGGATACGCTCATGCAGTTTTAACCTTTTCAATCCTGCGACGGCGAGGATGATTGCATCATAGTGACCATTATCCAACTTGTTCAGACGGGTTCCAACATTGCCCCGAAGGTCACGGACAATCAGATCAGGACGGAATACACGAAGTTGACACTGGCGGCGTAAACTTGATGTGCCAACGATGCTGCCTGTTGGCAATTCATCAAGAGAGTGATATTTCACAGAGACGAAAGCATCACGTGGATCATCACGTTCACAAATAGTGACCAGACCTAGCCCCTCAGGAAAAGAGATCGGGACGTCTTTCATTGAATGGACGGCGATATCGGCTCGGCCTTCAAGTAGAGCTAATTCTAACTCTTTGACAAATAGCCCTTTTCCTCCAATTTTTGCCAGAGGCGTGTCCAGAATAACATCGCCCTGGGTTACCATCGGAACCAGTTGAACTTCCAAATCTGGGTGACATTGTTGTAGTTTTTGTTGAACATACAGCGCCTGCCACATGGCTAGAGGGCTTTGTCGGGTTGCGATACGGATGGTTTTAGTTGACATAGATGTTTGTATTGCTCAGGCTTTTCAGCCGTCATATAAATGAAAAACATAGCACTCGTTTTAACACTTCATCACTTTTTTTTCCAGCCAGGAGGCTGAGAAGAAGAGATGCCAGTTATGTTAAAGCATAAAATAAATTTTAATTTTTAAATTATTTTTATATCTATAAAAATAGATTGATTTAATTATGAATTAACTTTTCAAATAACTTATTTCTGTAATTAAAGAATTCCGAATGGAAAAAATCATTAATTAAAATATAGCCAACGGAGTCATTTTTATAGGGTTGATGATAACAAGGTATTACGCGCATTAACTTGAAAAAATGGGCAGAGAAAATTTCTTTCGTATAAGAAAGTATAAACGGTATGGGTTTTTTGATTATTTCCATATATAACAATGTATTATTTGATTTTTCGTACGATAAGGCATCGAATTCAATTGCTTTACTGACTTTACGGTTTATCGACAAGGTGTTAAATTGATCACGTTTCCGGTAATAAATTGGTAAAAATCATTCTAAATAATTCCATCGAGCTATAACAGCCGGAAACGGGGGATTTATCTGGGCACTGGAACTCAATCGGGCGAGACGTCTTGTACCTTTATATCGAAACACTGAAGCAGAGACTGGATGCGATAAACCAACTCAGGTTAGAACGCGCTTCTACCGCCATGAGTGCGGAATTTAAACAGGTATACAGTTTACTGCCAGTATTATTGCATTATCATCATCCGATGATGCCAGGTTACATTAACGGTAATGTTCCTTATGGCGTATGTTTTTTCGTGCATGATGAAGCACAAAAATCTTATCTTAATGATTTAGAAAATAAATTAGATCACTTCATAGAACAGCCAGCCAATGGTGAACTTCCTATTACCGGTATTTACTCAATGGGCAGTACTTCATCAATCGGGCAGAGCGGTTGTTCTGATTTGGATATCTGGGTATGTCATCAGTCATGGCTTGATAATGATGAGCGCCTTTTGCTGCAACGTAAGTGTACTCTTATTGAACAGTGGGCGGCAGCGCTTAGTATTGAAGTCAATTTTTTTCTTATCGATGAAAACCGCTTTCGCCATAATGCGAGTGGTAGCCTCGGTGGTGAGAACTGCGGTTCTACTCAGCATATTCTGTTACTTGATGAATTTTATCGTACCGCTGTACGTATGGCGGGTAAGCGTTTGTTATGGGAAATGGTGCCCGTAGAAGAAGAACGCCATTATGATGAATATGTTTTATCGCTTTATGCGCAAGGTGTTCTGACGCCAAATGAGTGGCTTGATCTCGGTGGATTGAGTGAACTATCTGCTGAAGAGTACTTTGGCGCTAGCTTATGGCAACTCTATAAAAGTATCGATTCCCCTTATAAAGCCGTATTAAAAAGCTTGTTACTGGAAGCCTATTCTTGGGAATATCCCAATGGTAAGTTACTGGCAATGGAGATGAAACAGCGCCTACATGCGGGTGAAATAGTTTCCTTTGGCCTTGATGCATACAGCATGATGCTTGAGCGTGTTACCCGTTATCTGATAGAAATTAATGATACGACCCGTTTAGATCTAATACGTCGATGTTTTTATTTAAAAGTTTGTGAAAAGCTCTCTCTAAATCAAGATGATAAAGGCTGCATTGGCTGGCGACGTCAGGTTTTGACCCAATTGGTCTATGAGTGGAAATGGGATCCAGAACGGTTGAAAATTTTGGATAACCGCAACTCATGGAAAATTGAACAGGTTCGTGATGCGCATAATGAACTGCTCGATACCATGATGCAGAGCTATCGTAATCTTATCCGTTTTGCCCGCCGTAATAATCTGAGTGTCAGTGCCAGTCCACAGGATATTGGTGTGCTGACGCGTAAACTTTATGCTGCATTTGAAGCATTGCCAGGGAAAGTAACGCTGGTTAATCCGCAAATTTCGCCAGACCTATCAGAGAAAAATTTAACATTTATTTATGTCCCTCAAGGACGTGCAAACCGTAGCGGTTGGTATCTCTACAATCAGGCTCCGGCTATTGGATCGATCATTGGTCATCAACCTCTGGAATATAATCGTTATCTCAATAAACTGGTGTCGTGGACCTACTTTAACGGTTTATTAACAGAAAAATCGTGTATTCATATTCATCATGGCGAAACTCAATGTGATGAGCTGAAGTTGCATGAATTGATTAATGATATTTCTACTCATTTTCCCATCCGTCTGCCATCACCGACACCGAAAGCACTCTATAGCCCATGTGAAATTCGCCATTTGGCAATTATTGTCAATCTGGAGAAAGATCCGACCGCTGAATTCTCCAATCAGGTTGTACATTTTGATTTCCGTAAGCTTGATGTATTCAGTTTTGGTGAATCGCAACAGTGTTTGGTAGAAAGCATTGACTTACTTTATCGTAATTCATGGAATGAAGTGAGGACTTTACACTTTAGTGGTGGGCAATCTGTGCTGGAAGCGTTGAAGACCATACTGGGTAAAATGCATCAAGATGCTGCACCGCCAGCGGCTGTTGAAGTGTTCTGTTACAGCGAACATTTACGAGGGCTTATCCGAACCCGCATCCAGCAACTGGTATCTGAATGTATTGAATTACGTTTATCCAGCAATCGTCAGGACCCTGGTCGTTTTAAAGCATTACGTATTGCTGGTCAGACTTGGGGGCTGTTCTTTGAACGTCTTAACGTATCTGTGCAGAAATTGGAAAATGCCGTGGAATTCTATGGGGCAATTTCTAATAACAAATTGCATGGGTTGCCGGTGAAAATTAATACCAAAGAGACACATTTGCCCGCGGTGGTTGATGGCTTTGCCAGTGAGGGAATTATTCAATTTTTCTTCGAAAATACGCAAGATAATCAAGGTTTTAATATTTATATTCTGGATGAAACCAACCGGGTAGAAATTTATTCTCATTGTGAGGGAAGTAAGGAAGAATTGGTACGTGACGTCAGTCGGTTTTATTCTTCATCTCATGATCGGTTTACCTACGGATCAAGTTTTATCAACTTTAACTTGCCACAGTTTTATCAGATTGTGCAAATGAAAGGCCAGATTCAGGTGATTCCATTTAGTGAATCATCTTTTTCACATTTGTGTGTGGCTCATGATGGGGAAAATGAAGAGCAGCCAGAACCTTATCGTTCTGTGTCACATTACTGATTTACCCCGCGGTGCGGGGTAGGTTCAATTATGGAAAACTGAACTGCTCGCCACTTTGTTCGGTGATGGCGTGTGCTAGCATGGTTAAAAAATTGTCACCGCTGCGGTCACAAATCCACTGACCTTCTTTGTAGTCAAAATGATAACCACCGCCTTTGGTTGCCAACCAGATTTGATGGAAAGGTTCCTGGCGATTGATAATAATTTTGCTGTCATTATCAAAGCTCAGGGTCATGACGCCGCCATTGGTTTCACAGTCGATATCAGCATTGCCATCATAATTATCTAACTGCCCTTCGATATAAAGTATCAGTTGGTCAGCTAACTGGTGAAATTCACTGTCGTTCATCTTCATTTCCTATTTGCTTTTCGAGGTCTAACTGCGATTATAGAGAATATTGACGTATGAATTACAGGCATTAATGCAATGAAGAAAAAATTACGCGGATTTCTGGCTATCATAACCTTATTTGTACTTTCCGGCTGTGGACTGAAAGGTCCTCTCTATTTTCCTCCAGAACAACCATCGACAGAGAAGGCGACAACTGCGTCTCAGATTTCCCCGAATACTGGGCAGCAAGAGCAGCAAGGGCAGAAAGTGGATAGCACCTCTCAGAAATAAGCGAGATAAGCCGATAGTCAGTAGCTACGGTTTACGGTGGAGCATTATATGCAGTTCTCCAAAATGCATGGTCTAGGTAATGACTTTATGGTCGTTGATGCTGTGACCCAAAATGTTTATTTCTCACCAGAATTGATCTGCCGTTTGGCAGATAGACATACTGGTGTGGGCTTCGATCAATTATTAATTGTTGAAGCACCTTATGATCCGGATATGGATTTTCACTATCGCATTTTTAATGCTGACGGTAGTGAAGTTGCACAGTGTGGCAATGGAGCGCGTTGTTTTGCCCGTTTTGTCCGCCTTAAAGGATTAATTAATAAGCGTGATATTAAAGTCAGCACGCAATCGGGGCGGATGCTGCTGAGCATCACCAATGATGATCAGGTTTGCGTTAATATGGGGGAACCTGAATTTGAGCCGCATCATGTACCATTTCGTGCGTTAAGGGCGGAAAAAACCTATATTTTACGGGTAGTAGAAAGAACCGTTCTTTGTGGTGTTGTCTCTATGGGGAATCCTCATTGTGTGATTCAAGTGTCAGACGTGGAAACGGCTGAAGTAGATATTTTGGGGTCAGCTTTGGAAAGCTACGAAAGATTTCCTGAACGGGCGAATATTGGTTTCATGCAAATTTTAAACCGTGGTCATATCCGCTTACGGGTTTATGAACGTGGTGTTGGGGAAACCCAAGCTTGTGGCAGTGGTGCTTGTGCAGCGGTTGCAGTGGGTATTCAGCAGCAATTGCTCGACAATCACGTTCGGGTAGATTTGCCGGGAGGTTCACTGTTTATTTGTTGGGATGGGCCGGGAAAACCGCTCTATATGACGGGACCGGCGATGCATGTTTATGATGGCACAATTCATCTGTAATCGATTCTGTTTTGAGCTGCGGGGCATTGGAGATGGAGAAAAAAGAAGAGCAGTTAAACATCAATGACATACTTGATGATCAGACTGTTGTGGATTATTTATTGGAAAACCCCAATTTCTTTATCCGTAATGCATGTGTCGTTGAACAGATGCGGGTTCCTCATCCGGTAAGAGAAACGATTTCTTTGGTTGAATGGTATATGAGCCGCCAGAGAACGCGTATTGCTTATCTGGAAGAAGATATAACGCTGCTCATGGAGCAGGCTAGAGTGAATGAACAACTGTTTGAGCAGTTGCTTAAATTACTTGTTAATTTGGTTGCGGCAGAGAGCTTGCAAGATATGCTTAGTCGGTTAAGTTTATGGGCTAAGAATATGGGACTAAATAGTGCCAGTATCCGTCTTTTCAATGATAAATGGCATATTGGCGCACCACTTGATGCGCCTGATTTAGCGCTTTCTCGCAATGCTTTTGAACCAATCCGTATTCAGCGTTTTGGTAATAAAAACCACTATCTCGGTATGCTAAATGGGCCGGAAATTCTATTGCTGTTGCCGCAAGTTCGGCATGTCGGTTCGGTTGCCGTCTCTCTACTGGGAACGAGGGGCGAACTGGGTATGGTGATATTTAACAGTCGGAATCATCAACATTATCAAGAAGGCATGGGAACTGACATGCTTGAGCATCTGGCTAAGTTATTGCCGGATATATTGTCTCGTTGGATTAAACGAATATGATGCAGGAAATTGACCGGTTACTGGAGCCGATTGAGGCATTTTTGCGGTATCTCAGGGTAGAGCGTCGGTTAAGTCCAGTGACTATCATCAATTATCGTCGTCAGCTTGTCACATTGGCTGAGATGGTTTTAGAAATGGGTGTCAGCCAATGGAAAGATCTTGATCCAGTGAAAGTGAGGATGTTGGTAACACGTAGTCGTCGGGCTGGCTTACAGTCAGCTAGCTTGGCGTTGCGTTTATCTTCCTTGCGTAGTTTCCTTGATTGGCTGGTGACTCAAGGGGACATTTCCGTTAACCCGAGTAAAACCGTCAGCACGCCGGGAACCAAGCGTCATTTGCCGAAAAATATCGATGTGGATGAAGTGAACCAGCTGCTGAATATCAATTTTAATGATCCATTATCGGTGCGTGACCGGACGATGTTGGAAGTGATGTATGGTGCTGGATTACGTTTGTCGGAGTTGGTGAGCCTTGATTGCCCGCATCTGGAGCTTGAAAGTGGAGAAGTATGGGTTTCAGGTAAAGGCAGTAAAGAGCGGAAGGTGCCTTTGGGACATACTGCGGTTGAATGGCTTAATCGTTGGTTGGCAATGCGGGAACTATTCGAGCCGGAGGATAATGCTGTTTTTGTCTCAAAGAGTGGGCGGCGGATATCAACCCGTAATGTACAAAAACGGTTTGCTCAGTGGGGAATACGCCAGGGAATAAGTAGTCATATTCATCCTCATAAATTGCGCCACTCTTTTGCCACTCATATTCTGGAATCCAGCGGTGATTTGCGCGCAGTTCAGGAATTACTTGGTCATGCCAGCCTATCTTCCACACAAATCTATACTCATTTGGATTTCCAGCATTTGACAAAAGTGTATGATGTAGCCCATCCCAGAGCCAAACGGGGGAAATCGTAATGCGTTTTTACCGGCCTCTTGCGCCAGTGTTAGCGATGACATTTGATCTGGATGATACGCTGTATGATAATCATCCAGTCATGGATAAAACGGAAGAGGAAGTACTGAATTTTGTACGGCGGTATGATCCTAGGTTCAGTCATCTTAATCATCAGGATCTATGCGCTTTCCGTGAATTGACACTTGAGCAGTATCCTGAAATTTGTCATGACATGACTTTATGGCGCTGGCACTCCTCAAAGTTGATGTTTTGCTATTACGGTTTTAGCCGTGAAGATGCTGATCGGGGGGCAGATGATGTCATGGCGCATTTCACCCTCTGGCGTAATCGGATTGATATTCCTGAATCAACACATAAGACCCTGACGGCACTTGCTGAACAGATGCCACTAGTAGCCATTACTAATGGCAATGCAGAACCCGCTGCTTGTGGCCTTGCCCCTTATTTTAAATTTGTGCTGAAAGCTGGCCCTGATGGGCGTGCAAAACCTTGCAGTGATATGTACTGTTTGGCTGCGGATCGTCTGGGTTTAGCGCTTGGGCAAATCTTACATGTCGGTGATGACTTGAATACTGATGTGGCAGGGGCACTGCGTAGTGGTATGCAAGCTTGCTGGATGAATACTAAGAATAAAAAACGATTGCAGACGATGGAAAGCTGCCTACTGCCTCACATTGAGATTTACGATTTGGCTTCTTTGACAGCATTGATATAATCAAGAAATTATTCTGTATAAAAACACAGCAACCTCTGGGTGCTGTCTAATCAATCGATGGTAACTATGGACGTCTCCTATCTGCTCGAAAGTCTGAATGACAAACAACGGGAAGCGGTAGCTGCTTCGCGGACTAATATGTTGGTATTAGCAGGCGCGGGGAGTGGTAAAACCCGGGTTCTGGTACATCGAATTGCTTGGTTGTTATCGGTGGAGAAAGCTTCGCCATTTTCCATTATGGCCGTGACCTTCACCAATAAAGCGGCTGCGGAGATGCGTCATCGGATTGAAAACTTGATCGGTACCAGTCAAGGTGGAATGTGGATTGGTACGTTTCACGGTTTGGCTCATCGTTTGTTACGAGCCCATCATCTGGATGCTAATTTGCCACAGGATTTTCAGATTCTTGACAGTGAAGATCAAAATCGCCTACTTAAACGCATTATCAAAGCGATGAATCTGGATGATAAACAATGGCCAGCTCGTCAAGGCATGTGGTACATCAATGGTAAAAAAGATGAAGGATTGCGGCCACAGCATATTGAAAGTTATGGCAACCCTGTTGAGGCGACATGGCAGAAAATTTATCAGGCTTACCAAGAGGCTTGTGATCGGGCCGGGCTAGTGGATTTTGCTGAGCTTTTACTGCGAGCTCATGAGTTGTGGCTGAATAAACCTCAGATCCTGCAACATTACCGTGGCCGCTTTACTAATATTCTAGTGGATGAGTTTCAGGACACTAACAGTATTCAATATGCTTGGATCCATCTGTTGGCAGGGGAAACAGGCAAAGTGATGATTGTCGGGGATGATGATCAATCTATTTATGGTTGGCGTGGGGCTCAAGTTGAGAACATTCAGCGTTTTCTGAAAGATTTTTCCGGCGCTGAAACTATCCGTTTGGAGCAGAATTACCGTTCCACCAGTAATATTCTGAAAGTTGCCAATACGCTGATTGCTAATAATAGTGATCGTCTGGGTAAAAATCTGTGGACTGATGGTATAGAGGGTGAGCCCATCTCCCTTTATTGTGCATTTAATGAACTGGATGAAGCCCGTTATGTGGTCGGCCGGATAAAAAATTGGCTTGAAAATGGTGGTGCCCTGAAAAACTGTGCCATACTTTACCGCAGCAACGCTCAGTCCCGTGTACTGGAAGAGGCGCTGTTACAGGCATCAATGCCATACCGTATTTATGGTGGTCAACGATTCTTTGAACGTCAGGAAATTAAAGATGCACTGGCTTACCTGCGTTTGATTGCCAATCGTCATGACGACGCGGCGTTTGAACGTGTGGTGAATACGCCTACCCGTGGTATTGGTGACAGAACTTTAGATATTGTGCGTCAAGCGGCTCGTGAACGGCAGCAAACGATGTGGGACTGTTGTCAGATATTGCTTCAAGAGAAAGTGCTGGCTGGGCGTGCCGCTGCTTCCTTACAGCGTTTTATTGAACTGATTGACGCATTATCGACAGGAACAGAAGATATGCCATTGCATGTTCAGACTGACAGGGTTATCCGTGATTCTGGCCTGCGGGCAATGTATCAGCAGGAAAAAGGTGAAAAAGCGCAGGCGCGTATTGAAAACCTTGAAGAGCTTGTCACGGCGACTCGCCAGTTTAGCTATCAGGAAGAGGATGAAGATTTTACGCCATTGCAGGCGTTTCTTTCCCATGCCGCGCTGGAATCGGGAGAAGGGCAGGCCGATGCCTACCAAGATTCGGTGCAACTGATGACATTACATTCGGCTAAAGGACTGGAATTCCCACAGGTATTTATTGTTGGCATGGAAGAAGGCATGTTCCCAAGCCAGATGTCGATTGAAGAAGGTGGACGTTTGGAAGAGGAGCGTCGTTTGGCTTATGTGGGGCTGACACGTGCAATGGAAAAGCTGACCATCACTTATGCCGAAAGTCGTCGTTTATATGGCAAAGAGGTTTATCATCGGCCATCTCGTTTTATTGGGGAACTGCCGTCAGAATGTATTGAAGAAGTTCGGTTACGTGCGACAGTATCTCGTCCAGTTAGCCATAGTCGGTTAGGTACACCAATTAGCTCCAATGATAGCGGTTATGCTCTTGGGCAACGTGTTCGTCATCCTAAATTTGGTGAAGGAACCATTATCAATATGGAGGGGAGTGGTGAAAATAGCCGATTGCAAATCGCGTTTCAAGGGGAAGGGATTAAGTGGCTGGTTGCTGCTTATGCCAGACTTGAAATGGTCTGAAAATAATATCCAGGTTGAATGTTGACAGGCTTTTTCTTCTAAGCGTAACATTCGCGCCTTACGATCACGTAGGGAGTAAAGGAGACTTATGATACATGCTGAGCGCATTTAAGTTAGAGAATAATCGCCTGCTCCGTCTTGAATTTGAAGAGGGAGAAAAGTTATCTGATTCCTTATGGGTAGATTTGGTTGAGCCGGAAGAACAAGACAGGCTGCAAGTTCAAAATGAATTAGGCCAAATTCTGGCAACCCGACCGGAACTGGATGACATTGAGGCGTCGGCGCGTTTTTTTGAAGATGAAGACGGGATACACGTCCACTCATTTTTTTACTTTGAAGACGCGGAAGACCATGCTGGCAACGCAACAGTTGCATTTACTATTCGTGATGGTCGTCTCTATACGTTGCGAGAGCGGGAGCTCCCTGCGTTCCGATTGTATCGTATGCGTGCTCGTAATCAGACATTAGTCGATGGTAATGCTTATGAAGTGCTAATGGATCTGTTTGAAACCAAGATTGAACAGTTGGCTGATGTTATCGAAAATATTTACAGCGTACTGGAATCCCTGAGCCGGGTCATTATGGAAGGGAAACAGGGTGATGAGTTTGATATTGCCTTGTCCAGTCTTGCTGAACAGGAAGATATTAGCTGGAAGGTTCGCTTATGTCTTATGGATACACAGCGTGCGCTTAACTTCTTGGTGCGACGGGCCCGTTTGCCGGGAGCTCAACTAGAGCAGGCCCGTGAAATCTTGCGGGATATTGAATCACTGTTGCCACATAATGAATCTTTGTTTCAAAAAGTTAATTTCTTGATGCAGGCGGCAATGGGTTTTATCAATATTGAACAGAGCAGAATTATCAAAATCTTCTCGGTTGTCTCTGTGGTATTCCTGCCGCCAACGCTGGTGGCTTCCAGTTATGGTATGAACTTTGAATTTATGCCGGAGTTACACTGGACATTTGGTTATCCGGGCGCAATTGGTTTAATGATTGCGGCCGGCCTTGCACCGTATCTCTATTTTAAGCGGAAGAATTGGCTTTAATATATATACCCGTCATCTTTCAAGCTGCCTCTTTGTTGGCTGCACTCACTCACCCCGGTCACATAGTTATCTATGCTCCCGGGGATTCGTTCCCTTGCCGTCGCGATGCAACTTGAAATCCATAGGGTATAGCTGCTGTAATAATTGTATTATAGCGGCTATAATAGAGATATGAAAATAATACGTTAATACGTTAATACGTTAATACGTTAATACGTTAATACGTTAATACGTTAATACGTTAATAATATTTTTGTGCAGTATTGGGTTTTATTATTATTTTAAAATATTGATTATTGAGTGGAAACAATCTTAACATTATTATAAAATGCTTAAATGCTTATTCCATATGGTTCATATAATCTCTGATTGGATATATAACTTGGAGTGCTTTTTGTTTTAAAAGAAGCTTTTACTATTATTTTCTATCTTTAATATAGTTGAAGTTTTAATTTAAATATTATTAACCTTAATTCTATGGTTTTATATCGGACATAAAAAAGAATAAATAAAATTAGCTTAATTTCATCGTATGTATTTAATCATACGAATCGCTGTCCCTAATTGAGTATATTCTTTTCCCAAATATTTAAAGCCAAGGGCAATATAAAACCCTTCTGCTTGCGGATTAGCCAGCACCTGCAATGAGACTTTGCCTTTTATATGAAGATCATTCAATGTGATTTGCACCAATTGCTTGCCAATACCTTGATGCCAAAAGCCCGGTTCAACAAATATTCCATCAAGTTCTGCATTTCCATCAGATAGCGGCAATACAACACAAAATCCCAAGATTACATTAGCTTGTTCCGCAATATAAACATATCCTGCTGTAATATATTCTATCGGCAGTTCTATCATGTGGGGATTTGCTAGTAATAACTCTCTATCTTCTTCCCACATAAGAGACGCACGTAATTGCAGAGCTTCAAGGGCGAGCTGTTCGGTTGTATTGGCTAATCTGATGGCTATTTTCATTGTTTCGCTATCTCTGCGATCTACGCTGTGTATACACGGCATCCAGTGTAAACAGCACTAATGCAGCCCAGATAAAGCCGAAAGTAATCAGACGGTCGGTGCCTATTTGTTCACCATAAACCAAGGTTGCTAGCAAGAACATCAGCGTTGGGCCGACATACTGAAAGAATCCTAGTGTGGATAGGCGCAGGTGAGCTGCGGCTTCCGTGTATAACAGTAATGGCACAGTAGTAATAATGCCCGCGGCAATCAGCAATAAATTGAGAATCGTTGGGTTATTACTTAAATCACTGGTTGGGGTGTTGGCAAAACCAAATAGGTAAATGGCGGCAACCGGTAGTAACCACAGTGTTTCAATCGTCATGCCTGTTTGAGCATCAACGTTCATCTTCTTACGCAGCAGGGCATACAGGGCAAAAGTGACAGCCAAACTTAATCCAATGACCGGTATAGAACCAAATTGCCATAGCTGGATTAATACGCCGGTGAAGGCCAGAATAACCGCAGCCCATTGCGTACCGCGGAAACGCTCACTGAGAAACAACATGCCGAACAAAACGTTAACTAATGGGCTAATGAAATAACCTAAGCTGGCTTCCAGCATATGGCCGTGGTTCACCGCCCAGATATAAATCAGCCAGTTACAGGCAACCACGGTTGCTGTCACGGCCAGAAATAATACTTTTTTAGGTTGACGGAAAATTTTGGCTACCTGTGACCAGTGACGAGTTAATGTTAACAGTAGCAACATAAAGAAAAATGACCAAATAATACGATGGGTCAGAATTTCGTCAGCAGGTACTTGCTGGATATGTTTAAAATAAATTGGTGCGATTCCCCAGATAAAACAGGCACCGAAGGCGTACAATACTCCTTTGGTAGTTTGTGGCTTGTTCATATTGTCCTGATGTTAATAAAGGTGGAAAGAGTGTCATGGGTTTTTAGCCCGTTAACGTGAAAATAATATGTCACCGGGCTGAATATTACGCAAGCGATTAAAATGATATTGTCATCCTACCAAATAGGTCGCCGTTACACTGGCGATATGGGCTCTCTGCTCATTATGTAGTTCTGCTCTGGCAACAGAAACTTTGTTACCATTGCGGATAATGCTACTGGTGGCAGTAAATAATTCACCACGACCGGGGCGTAGATAATCCACCCGCAAATCAATCGTTCCCATTATTGATAATCGTTTTTCTAATTCTTCTAATGATGCAGGCACTAGACGGGTCAAGGCGTTACCGATACAGACCAATCCACCACATACGTCAAGCACTGAGGCAATGACTCCACCATGCAAAATTTTTTGTGCGATATTACCTACTAATTTACTTTGGTTACGGAATTGTATTTCTACGTAATCTTGTTCAAATCGAATTAGTTCAAGTTCTAATAATTGGTTAAAAGGCATATCGTGAACAAAAGTATGACCAATCACTTGCCGGGCTTCTTCCAGGGTTAATAGCGTTGTAGACATTTAATTTTATTCCTAAATAAAGATATATGTTTCCAATATGACTCTATATAGTTAATGACTTGTTAATATTATGCTTTTATTGCTAATCTTGCCAGCTTTAAGGAATGTCTGGCAATAATCTGAATATATACCCTATGGATTTCAAGATGGATCGCGACGGCAAGGGAGTGAATCCCCGGGAGCATAGATAACTATGTGACCGGGGTGAGCGAGTGCAGCCAACAAAGAGGCAACTTGAAAGATGACGGGTATAACATAATTGAATACAACTATAGGTAAGTTGAAACGGAAAATAATATCGGTGCTGAAATTTAATCCACTGAAATTACGTGTATAGGTAAATTATGTAAATAAAGAAGGCAGTACTGTAGCAGCACCGCCTTAATAGAGTAGTGAGCATGTTACTGATGAAACACCATTCTCCATGCCCATGGATAGTGCTATTTTACGAATGACCAAATTTGGCAATTGGGTTAATCAAGTTATCAGCAAACTGTAAACTTTGAGCCGGATCAGCTAAATCAAGCATCTGGCGGTTATTCGCTATTTGCAGGCGGTTTAGACAGCAGCGTTTAATCTCTGGTGTAAACAGATCGTAACGTACAAATTGCTCACTCAATTCAGGATGGTTGTGCTGATAGCTTAAAATACAATCTGCTACGGCCTGCCAGAAAAGATCCTGTGAATAGTCACCCTGTTCATCCAGTATTGCAGCCAGATAGCGGAATATACCGTCAAACACATCAGATAAGATAGTGAGTGTTTTCATATCTTCCGGCATGTCTACTTTGACTCGACTCGCTTTTTCCGGTAAATCGGCGTCGGGATTCATGACCAGAATCTCTTCCGCTAAATCTTTCATGAAGATGTGCTGTGGAACATGGTTTTCCAATACCATGATGATGTTTTCGCCGTGTGGCATAAACATCAGATCATAAGCGTACAAACAGTGTAACAGTGGCGCAAGATAACTCTCTAAATAGCGACGTAACCATTCATGAGTAGGTAGGCCGGATGCTGAAATTAATGCGGGCAATAGGGCATTCCCTTGCTGATCACTGTGCAGTAACGCAGCCATAGTCATCACTTGTTGCCCAGGTTCAATGAGTTGCAGCGGGTTTTCTCGCCATAGTGCCGCCATCATTTTTTTATAAGGCGTATCACTACTGATTGCTTGCTCGTAATAGCTGTTTTTGAATCCAACACTGGCGACTTCTCGTAAAATTTTAAAACGATAATGTTGCAAGATGGGATCTTGTGTGACCAGATCGAATAGCCAGTCGTTAATGCCTGGCGTCGTCGCCATATAATAAGGTGATAAACCGCGCATGAATCCCATATTTAGAATGGACAACGCCATTTTTACATAATATCGCTGAGGATGACTGCGATTGAATAGGGTGCGGATTGACTGTTGTGCCTGATAGATATCGGCACCAATACCAAGGTAGACCAATTTCTGATTAGCAATATCAGGAGCAAACACCGATGTCAGTTTGTTCTGCCATTGCCAGGGGTGAACTGGCATCAGAACGTAATCTTCTGGATTAAGGTTAAGCGCGATCAACCGCTGATCAAATTCAGCCATTGCAGTGGTGCCTAGTTCTTGTTCCAGCAACTGTTGATAATTGAGTTGCTCGATGCAAGCAAAGTGTGCCTTGCTCTTATGTGCGGCCAGCCATACTAAATGCATAGCAGAGGCAGCTTCGGGACTAAAGTTCTGGAAATCACCAATATCAAAACCAATCCGGCCATTGTTGGCGACGAAAGAGGGATGTCCCTCCATCATCTCCCCTTCCAGCGCCTGAAAATCAGTATTCACGAGATCCATTGCACTGATACCGATTCTGTTATGCTTAAAAGCACTGCTATAGAGAGTACTGGTAATTTCTTCCAGATAGGTAGGCATTACGACATCACTGATGCCAAGTTGTTGTTTGAACTCAATAATGAATAGTAAGGAATCGAGTACTTTTTCTTCTCCGTTGGCATTTTTTTGTAGCGAATCGGCATCAATCAGCCAGTGATCCAGTGCCATACGCCGTGCCCGGAAAGTATAGCTGACCAGATGGTTAGCATTATCCAAACGGTAATGGTGATATCCATCATTATCTGCTTTTTCAGTTAACTGTTGAGGCACGAGTAAACATTCATGTGAAAATTCAGAAATCGCTTTACACAAGTGCAGACGATTAACTTTCAGCCAGACCGCCGGTTGCAAGTGTATGGCATTTGTCATCAATGCGCCTGAGTGGGTTGATGTTGTCGCTTGATGTTCCCGCTGTAACGCAATCTGATGTTGTTCTCTGGTGCAAAAGGCTAACTTGGCTGTTTTATTCGGTAATACCAATGCCTTCTGATAAACAAAACCAGCCCGTAGATTAAGTTTGTGAATTTTTTCATTACGTATATCAGGTTCAACCACAATGCGAGCCACAGTAGGATCACTAAAAATAAAGGCCATGATGGTTTGGAAAATTCCCCAGGTGAAATGCCTTATTTTTTCTTGCGGTGGTGCAACCAGAATATGTATTCCCATATCATCTGGGTGTGCCGGATAATATTTTCCAATCAGATCATCTTGTGCACGATAACACTCTAATAGAAAAGTAGGTTGCCCCCGATATATTCCAATAAAGACACTGCCCGGATGGCTTGATTCTAAATTATGATAAAATTCCCGTACTTGTTTCTCAGTATTGTTTTGCATTCCCCAATAATGGGCGTAATCCCGGTTAACCCAGTCAGTTAATATGAGAATATCCTGTTCCAGATCCAGTGGACGTAATGCAAAGGTACCTATTTCAGGCAAGGATTTTTCAAACAGTGTAGGATTAAAAACGGACATTAGCATGCTCCTTCGGTTTCAACGCTGAACTGCTGGAAAGCGATACTTTTCTCAATCGGATAATGTTCAATACCGGTAATTTCATAAATCAGGCAGGAGTTGCGATAACAGGCCATTCCCAGATCCGGCGTGACGAAACCGTGAGTATGTAATTCCACATTCTGTATGAAAATGGTATTGTTCTGATCGATACTGTAATTACGCTGTACACCATAACGTCCTTTCTCATCCCAACGGATAAGGTGATGTATACCTTCAATAAAAGTCGGGATTTGATACTGATAGCCGGTAGCCAGAACAACTCCTTCGGTGTCCAGAGAAAATGGTTGCTCCTGTTCGTGTTGGAATAACGCCAATGTTAGGTCGCGGCCATTTTGGGCATGGCTAACTTGTTGTAATTCACTATTGGTATATAAATTGACGTTTAACTTGCCATTTAACCTTTTGGTGTACATTAAATCGAAAATATCATTGATTAATGAACTATTGATACCTTTATAAAGCTGCTTGTGGGACAAATTTAATGCATCACGCTTTTCGCCCGGGAGACTATAGAAATAATCTACATATTCTGGTGACGTCATTTCTAGTGTCAGCTTGGTATATTCCAGCGGGAAAAAACGTGGCGAGCGGGTAAGCCAATTAAGTTGATAATCGAATTTATCAATATCACTGAGCAAATCGTAGAAAATCTCAGCGGCACTTTGTCCACTACCCAGAACAGTAATAGATTGCTTTTGTTGTAAAGCTTCTTTGTTCTTCAAGTAATCACCAGATGTCACCATCTGATTAGAGAAGGGTTGGCAACACTTTGGAATATAAGGTGCAGGTCCGGTACCCAATACCAATTTTTTACAAACAAATTGGTGTTGTTGCCCAGTTAACGTATCTGAACAATGTAATGTATATAGCGAGGTATGTTCATTATAACTAATGCTGTCAACGCGTGTGTTAAAGCGTAGATTAGATAACTGTTCTGCCGCCCACTGACAATATTGGTTGTATTCCTTACGCATCAGGAAAAAACTTTCCCGGATATAAAAAGAGTATATTCTCCCTTTTTGCTTGATGTAATTAAGGAAGCTAAGTGGATGAGTGGGTGATGCCAGAGTCACCAGATCTGACATAAAAGGGGTTTGCATGGTGGAATTTTCTAGCATCATTCCCGGATGCCAATCAAAGCCCGGTTTTTGATCAATGAACAGGCTATGAACATCTTTTAATGGCTGAGTTAAACATGCTAGTCCGAGATTAAAAGGACCTATTCCAATGGCGATAAAATCATAAGGGCGAGTTGTCATAAAAATTTCTCCTGGTAATAAACAGTATTAATCTCATTAATTGTTATTATGGGTTGCCAGAAAATCGTTTCCGTGCATTACGATGTTATGCACAATTTCTTGTAGATGTTGTTGGCTCGTTGCTGGATTAAGGAAAGTAAATTTTAAATATTGTCTGCCATTGACTTTGGTACCTGCAATAACGGTATTACCTTCACGGAATAGTGCCTTACGAATGGCTGCATTGATGGCATCAATATCTGCATCAGGTAATTTTTGTTTAGGAATAAAACGGAAAACCAAAGTACTTAATTCTGGATAATGAATAAGTTCAAAATAGGGATTCTGTGCCATTAATCGATAGGCATCCTGAGCAGTATCGACCACTTTATCAAAAGCTTGTCCGAGTCGTTTTGCACCCATAATTCGTAATGTCAGCCACATTTTCAATGCATCAAAACGACGCGTTGTCTGGATACTTTTATTGACCAGATTAGGTGTACCCTCTTGTGAGGCACTGAGTGGATTTAAATATTCGGCATGATAAGTCAAATGGGATAAATGCTGCTTATTTTTGACGAAGAAAGCACTACAACTAACGGGTTGGAAGAATGACTTATGGTAATCCACAGTGACAGAATCTGCCAAATTAATGCCTTCCAGTAGATGAGCGCGGCGAGGCGAAACCAGTAAACCGCATCCGTATGCCGCATCCACATGTAGCCAGATACTATACTGTTTAGCGATAGCCGCGATAGGATGAAGTGGGTCAATACTGCCGAAATCTGTGGTACCTGTCGTAGCAACAATGGCAAAAGGAATGTTGCCCTGTTCGATGCATTGGTTAATGCTTTGTTCCAATGATTGAGGGTCCATGCGGAACTCACTGTCATGAGGAACAGAGATAACGGCGTTATATCCCAAACCAAGGATAGCAGCGGCTTTTTGTGTACTGAAGTGGCTGACTGTCGAGGTAAAAATACGCAGTTTATGGAAATCTGTCGGCAGACCATGTAACTGATTTTTATGTTCAGGATCGCGCTGGTGACAAAAGTGGTCCCGCGCAAGTAGTATTGCCATCAGATTTGATTGGGTACCGCCACTAGTAAAGATACCATCGGCATTTGTGCCCAATGCCATTTTATCTCGTGTCCAGTCGAGAACTTTTTGCTCTATTAGTGTCCCGCCAGCGCTTTGATCCCAGGTATCCAATGAAGAATTAATCGCGCCAATAATGGTTTCAGCCAGAACAGCGGGTAATACCAGTGGACAGTTAAGATGAGCAACATATTTTGGATGATGAAAATAAACAGCATCTTTAAGATAAAGTTGCTGTAGCTCATCTAAGGCCTGGTTTAACGAGGTCAGAGGAAGATCTAAATTCACTTTAGAAAATAGCGGGGATAGTTCATGGGGTAATATCCCACTGAAAGGTCTATCTACCCGCTGTAGTATTTTCTTTATTCTGGTAATGACATTATAGGCGTCATCAAGATAGTCTCCAGCACTATGCATATTTAAGAAATATCTGGAAAAATCTTTTTCCGTTATATGACTATCTTCCGTGAGTGGATGGTTTAATAGCAGAGCATCTCCGTACATTATATGTCCTTGTTATTTCATATATAGGTTGTAATTTGGTTATTTCCCAACATAATTGATTTTATTATGTGTAATATTGGGTTAGAGTAAATGACTGTTGAATAATAGCGCGATTAAATCATAATAATCTCTTTCTACCTAAGCAGATAAAAATTAAAAGTTATAGAATAGAATGTTAATGTTTGTTTTCTACTTTGGATTCCAAAGGGCAATCATGGCAATTATCGACGCCAGGTAGTTTATTTCTCTGGCAACAACTGCGACGCTGCATATTGTTATGCCGTAAAATAACAGTACGGTAAAGGGGGTTATCTCTACCATCAGGTAATTGTGGTTCCATAAAAAGACCATTTATAATTTCTTGATATAACTTGCTATTTATTCTTGTGCTGAATTCTACAAGATACCAATACATAAGATAACCAATATTATTCCACAGGAGACGTCTATTTATCCCTTGATATGATTCAATCTTTTCGCATACGGGAATAATATGGCGATCCAAGAGAGAATAGTGGCGATGGAGTAATGATGAAGGTGCCTCATTCAGCCAGGTCAAATTATAGTAAAAAATATCTGGCCTGCCGCTATCATGGAATTCAACCTGAAAAAGATTGTAATGGGTATCCACTGCTTGTGGATATTCCAGCAACATTAACATCATTGGGGGAATAACTAAACCAAAATACCATTGTGTCCATAAGGAATATAGGGCTTTCTGGCTAGGTTTTATATCGTTGTCACCGTAATATTCATCTTGATAGCGCTGAATTAATACTGGAAATTTCCTTGTGTCTGACCACTGAGGGAAATTCATGCTGGTAGTAGGGATATTATCTGCATTTATTTTCATGGTGGCAGAAAAATGGCTAAACGTTTGTTCAAATAACTGAATGATATCTTCAATTACCACTGTGGTTAAAGGTGTAATTGAATGCTTTGTCTCTGACACCACCAACTCCCTGCTTACATGTCCATACCACCTGATTGTAGTATCTTACATATGACTAATCATTGTAAATATAATTATGATAATTATTATCATTACCATTGTCATTATCAAGTAGTAAATCTTTTGGGTGCCTATATTGCTTGTTAATACGGCAAAATCATAGGCAGCTCATTTCCCGTTCAGATAGGATTGTATCTTGGGATAATCAAAGGCTTACCAGATTCTGGATCGCAAATAATACGGCAGGCTAGACCAAACACATCAGCGATACTCTGCTCATTGATAATCTCTTCTGGCATACCTTCGGCGTAAATTTTGCCATTTTTCATCATGATTAAATGTGAGGCGTAACGTAGTGCCAGGTTAATATCGTGTAGTACCAGCACCAACGTTTTTCCCTGTAAATGTAAACGTTGGCAAAGATCGAGCATTTCAATCTGATGGGTGATGTCCAGATAAGTGGTTGGTTCATCTAACAGTACAATGGGTGTTTGTTGTGCCAATGTCATAGCAAACCAAGTGCGTTGGCGCTGACCACCGGAAAGCTCATTCACTAACCGTTGCGACATCTCCTGGAGTTCGACCGCATGTAAAGCGTCGTTAACTGCTCGCTCATCTTCTGCTGACCACTGTCGTAAAAAGGATTGATGAGCGTAACGTCCACGTGAAACCAAATCGTATACGGTCAACGCTTCGGTGATGATTGCCCCTTGTGTTAGCAGAGATAGCTCACGTGCTACCGTTTTTGGTTTGTAATGTTGAATATTGTTCCCATCAAGCAGGATTTCACCGTGCTGTGGAGTTATACCTCGGCTAATGGCGCGTAGTAGTGTCGATTTTCCACAACCATTTGGGCCAATGATGACGCTGAATTCACCATCACGAATAGAAATATCCAGACACTCAACAATCGTTTTCTTGCCGTATGCTAGCGAAAGCGCTTGGGCTGTTAGTCGTGAGGTGGTGGTTGAGGAATTCATATCGAATGACATGACTTTGTTCTCCTTAATTCAGCGTACAGCAAATACATCAAATAGACACCGCCTACCCCTGCGGTGATAACTCCTATTGGCAGACGTGCCGAAGTAGGAAGTAGCAAAGTCATTAAATCGGAAGCGAGCAGTAGTAATGCTCCCACCAGTGCTGAGCAGGACAGCGCGGTGCCTTTGGCCCGTACCAAGCGGCGGGCGATTTGTGGAGCAGAAAGTGCGATAAAAGCCACTGGCCCGACAACCAATACCGCCATTGAGGCTAGTATGACCGCCAGTGACAAACTCATAAGCTGAATGATACGTACTGGCACACCGAGCGTATTAGCAACTTCATAGCCCAGATTAACGTAGTTCAATTGCCGTCCTAGCCAGAGTAGAGGCGGAACAAACAGTATTATCGTTCCATAAATTAACTCAACATCTTGCCAGCGCCGGTTGGCGAGGCTACCGTGCAGCAGCGAAGCAAGTTGTTGCGCCTGCTCAAGGCGCACATTCGATATAGCAAAATTAACAAATGCCATGCAAAGGGCGGCGATAGCAATTCCAGAGATGACAATCCTGGTTGTCTGCATTTGCCCGGAGCCGCTAATGTTTCCTGCGTATACCAGTAGTACTGCAAAGCTGGCTCCTAGCAGTGCACCTAAAGCAACGGGGAGAACTCCAGGCCAGATGATCAGTGTGGTGACGATCCCTGCGGCAGCACCGGCATTCACGCCGATAATATCGGGGCTACCGAGTGCGTTACGGGTTGTTAGTTGAAAAAGTGAACCTGAGAGTGCCAGTGTTGCGCCCGCCCCGATAGCCACTAATGCGCGGGGTAAACGTAGCTGTGTGAGAATAAATTCCTGATAAGGAGTTGAAGTTGCTAGCCAGGGATTATCGATACCTTGCTTACCCAATACTAGAGAGAGATAAAACAGCACTGCGAGCAGTAACAACATCAATAAGATGGCTCTTCGGGTCTGTTGTGGAGGTACAACAAAAACAGCAGTTCCTAACATGAAGGTTCGAATTTTTGCCGGTCTGGATAGGTTAATCTGCGACATAATTAACTCCACGATAGGTTTTAATAACCAGATAGAGCAATGGTCCACCGATTCCTGCGGTGATAATTCCCACCATGATCTCTCCGGGTGCTATCACCAACCGCGCCAGGATATCGGAAGTGAGCAACAGGCAAGGCCCGGCGAATAGGCAATAGGGTAGTAGCCAGCGGAAATCGCTGCCAACTAAAGCCCGCATCAAGTGGGGGGCAGCCAAGCCAATAAAGGCAATGGGGCCTGCCATAGCGGTAGCCACTGCCGCCAGCATAGTAGCAGTAATAAGCGACAACACGCGGGTGCGGGCAACATTGGCGCCAAGTGAACTGGCGATGCCTTCACCAAACACCATCACATTCAGGGAAGCGCCGAGTGAAAGAGTCAATATCAAGGCGAATAGTAGATAGGGTATCAGTGAACTCGCTTCCGCCAGAGACATTGCGCTAAGCGATCCAATAGTCCAGAAGCGGTAACTATCCAGTACATGCGCATTCATTAATACGAAACCTTGCACAAAAGCAAATAGACAGGCGTTAATGGCAGCACCAGTCAATACCATGCGTGCTGGATTGCTATTACGTTGTCCTCCACTGAGCAGGTAGAACAGCAATGTAGCTAGACTTGCGCCAATAAATGCTGTCCAGAAGCGTGGAAGTTCATTCAGTATGGGTATGAAAGAGAAACTGACGACCACCGTAGCAGCACCGGCGTTAACGCCCAGTAAGCCCGGTTCGGCGAGTGGATTACGCAGCAATCCCTGTGTTACGGCACCGGAAAGCGCCAGTGCTGCACCGGCCATGATGCCAATTAACGTACGTGGTTTGCGGGCATTGATGACCAGATCGCTATAGCTACCACTGTCACTTAACCAATAGTGATGCCATATGGTTGATAGTGGTAACATTTTTGCGCCCAGACTCAGGCTGGCAATAATACAAATGAAGGTCAGCAGTATCATGAGACCCAAGCCAAGTAGCAGTAGGGATCGGCGTTTAGGATTTGTCATGATGATTTAATTGCCTCTGCCAGCACTGGCATAAATTGTGATAAACCCCAGCGTAAGCTGAGCGGTGTACCGTAAGACATAGCAACGACCAATGATTGGTCAGTTAGCGGGATATAACCTCCCTGATGTACAGCTCGGATGGATTGAAATAACGGCTGTGCCTCCACTGCTTTACGTTCTTGTTCATTATTGAACCAAGTCACTAAGATATCAGCGCCATTAAGATAATCCGCATTTTCCAGTCCAATATTGGCGGCGAAACTGCCGAAGGGATCGGCCAGTGTGCTGACCGATGGCAGTAGCGTTAAACCAAGATGGACTAAGGTATCGACGCGTGGATCGCCTTTGACGTATACCGATAGCATGTTACTGCTGATACCCGCTTTGATATAGGCGAAAGTGTAGCCACTGATATGCGGGATGGTATTACCTGATTCGCGCAATATGGCATCCAGTTCAGTAGCGAGTTGCTCCCCTTGCGGCTGTTTATCTAGCGCACGAGCAATTAATTCAATCTGCTGTTGTGGTGTCGTGAGCCAAGGGGCAGATGGATAAGCGATCACTGGGGCGAAATATGATAAATGGTCATAAATTTCTTGGGTGATGCCTGATTGGGTTGCCACAATCAGATCCGGCTTAAGACTAATTACCTTCTCAATGTCTAATTCGGGGTACATATCTATCACAGTTGGCAAAGTCTCGCCACGCTGCTGTATCGCTTGTTTAAACCACGGCAGATAGCCCTGTTCATCCCCGCCCCAACGGTGGGATTCGATACCGACAGGAACGATGCCAAGATCCAGTACGATATCTTCCGCTCCTGCACCCAAGACAACAACACGTTGGGGGTGATGTGGAATCACCGCTGTACCCAATGCGGTAGTTATTTCTTTAGGATAACCGGGCTTGTCTGACGATATATTGTCTGTTCTGGCTGGCTTATCACAGCCAGCCAGCAGACTGACCAACAGCACCAATACGGCAAACCTTTTGTAACGCTTCAATTTCATTATTTTGTTTTCCTTCAAATAAATAGAAACATAAGGTTTGCCGTCCGCAGTGTCATTATGACTTTAAACTCAGAACTTATAACGCAAGATCGCTTCAATGTTGCGAGGTGCGCCAAAGTAATACTGAGAATATTGGCCGAACTGGGTGTAGTAGGTCTTATCAAAGACGTTATTCAGGTTAACCGTCAAAGAGAGATCCGGTGTGAATTGATAACGGCTCATCAGGTTAACCACCGCGAAACTGTCTTGCTTCGCTTGCATTGATGTTTTCCCCGGCCCATCAACTGTTAACCAGGTTTTATCCTGCCAGTTAACACCACCACCGATGGTCAGATTGCTCATCGCACCTGGCAGGGTGTAGGTGGTAAACAGTTTAAACAGCCTGTTTGGCGTATTGGAATTGATTCGCACACCATTAGGATCTACTGCTCGGAATTGTGTGTAACCAGTATAAAGACGCCAATTATCCGTCAGTTGACCACTGATTTCTGCTTCAAACCCGCGAGTTTTGGTGCCATCCACGGTATAACGAGGAATGGAGAGATCCGGTAGTCTCGGTGCATTGTTATCTACTAATGGCAGGTTATCTTGACGGATTTCAAAGACTGCCAGTGAGTAATCAAGACTGTTATCGAAGGCAACACCTTTTAGGCCCACTTCATAGTTTTGTCCAGACACTGGGGCAAGCAATTTATTATTGCGGTCACGGTGGCTTTCCGGGTTGAATATTCCGGTGTAACTGGTGTAAACCGACAAGTCTTGAGTAATGTTGTAGATCAGTCCACCGTAAGGAACAAATTCGTCACTATAGCTGGCATTTTGTGGAGTATTGAAATTATCACCGCGTGTTTGCCAACTGGTTACTCGACCACCAAGGATCAAGGTCAATGGATCTGCCAGAGAAATCTGAGTGGCTGCATAACCTGCGGTCTGTTCATTACGCCCTTTTGAGCCATAAGTTCGCGTATTACTCCACTCTGGTTCAGGATATTGCCAGCCAGGAGAGGTGAAGTCACCCAGTCCGGTGCAGTTGCGCTTGAGCATACAGGTTGCGTTGAAGTAATCGTTCTGGAAATCCTGTTGCTGATGATTTAAACCGAAGCTGACATGATGAGTACGGTTGAACAACCGGTAGTCACCGTTCACTTGTAGATCGTAGTTTTTCTGGCGGCGACTGCCATCAATGAGTGTCATGTTACCTGGCACCATACCAATATTGGTGCTACGGTTAGGAAAACTTGTTGCCCACAGGACTTTTTGGTCCAGAGCGTTATTATCATAAGTAAAGGTGCCTTTTACACTCCAGCCGTTGTCAAAGTTATGTTGCAGGCTGGTAAAGGTAGAGAAGGTCCGAACTTTTGAAAAAGCCCAATCAGGTGCGTAGCTGTCGCTGCGTTTATAGTCTGTTTTGCTGCCGTCTGCAAAGTAGATCGGCAAACCACCAAACATACCGCCGCGGGTGTGGTTACGTTGATAATCAACGCCTATAGTCAGCAAGGTATTTTCTGTCAAATCTGCTTCAAGAACGCCATAGAACGGGTATCTTTCGTTGTTATTGCGATCAATAAAAGAGTTGGCCGCTTGATAGGCTGTAACGAAACGCCCGCGTAGGTTGCCACTGTCATTTAACGGGCCAGAGAGATCAAGGCCAGTGCGCCATTTATCCCAAGAACCCACGCCGGCAGAGAGTTCGCCACGGAAATCACGGGTCGGACGTTTACGAATCAGGTTAACGGCTGCCGAAGGATTGCCTGGACCAACCATCAAACCGGCTGCTCCACGTACCACTTCGATACGATCAAACAGGTCAGCATCCAGAAGATTGTCGCCATAGTTAAAGCGGGTGTCGTAGTAGGTCGCAACCCCATCACGCAGGATGTTATTGATGGACATGCCACGAGAAGTAAACCCAAAACGATCACTATCAAACTGGCGTACGCTCATACCGGTTGTGCTATCGATGACGCGATTAACACTGTCCAGATTTTCGTCAAGCATACGTTGTTTGGTCACGACACTGACGGTCTGTGGCGTTTCACGCGCCGAGAGGTTTAAACCGGTGGCGGTGACCATCGACGTGGTATTGTACATCCCGGTGTCTTCGGTCACACCTTCATGTTCTGCTCGTGAAGCGGTGACGAGTATCTTGTCATTTTGGGCAGTGGTTTTATCGCTTGTGCTCTGTGCACTTTCCGCGACTGCGTAGCTATTTCCCATCAATACTAACTGTATCGTCATTGCAAGAGTTGTTTTTTTAATCATGGAATCCTTTCGCAAAAACGGATACATCACTTTCTTATTATTCATTACATCCCCAGGGTATATCTATGTTGATATTTTTATTTATTGCTGCTCGGCCTGATGAAGAGTAACCGAGTATTCATGGCGTAAAGCGTATAGTGGATTCACTAAAGTTCCGGCGAATTTGAGATTCTTTTCACGGTCGTCAAGATCGATCATCTGTTGATTATTCGCCATTTGCAGACGATTCAGGCAAGTACGAACAAATTCCTGCTTAAACAGATCGAACTTACGGAATTTCTCAATCTGATGCAGATGTTGTGACTGATAATTATGGACACAGCGTGCAACCAGTAACCAGAAACGCTCTTCGGGTAGATTAAGATCTTTTTGCAACAGCGGAATCAGGTAGCGGAAGAAACAATCGAAAATATCAAGGAAGATGTAGTTAATTTTCATGTCGTCTTCGATAGTGACATGCAGGAAATTAATCTCTTCAGGCAGTTGAAGATCACCATTCAAAATAGCAACTTCTTCACCAATATCTTTCATCAACATTTTTGTCGGGCTGTTATTATCCAATACCAACATCAGGTTTTCGCCGTGTGGCATAAATACCAGATCATAGGTGAAGAAAGAGCGCAGTAATGGCGAGAGGTAAGCATCGAGATAACGTGACACCCACTCTTCTGCATTTAAACCAGAACACTTTACCAAAGCTGCCACGACGGAATGACCTTGATAATCGACATGCAGCAACGAAGCCATTGTCATCAAGCGCTGGTTATCCTGCAACATCGTCATTGGGCTTTCACGCCACAGTGCTGACAACATTTTCTTATGGGGGCTGTCCTTCTTAATGGCTGATTCAAAGTAGTTATTGAAATAACCGAGAGCAGCACGTTCCCGTAATACGGTAAACCCCTTTTGTTGGAAGAAACTGTCATTATGGACTAAGTTACTGAGCCATTCGTTGACTGATGGGGTTGTGACCATGCTGTGTGGATCGAGCCCACGCATAAAGCCCATGTTCAACACGGAGAGGGCGGTCTTAACGTAGTTCTTCTTCGGTTGAGTAATATTGAAGAAAGTACGGATAGATTGCTGTGCGAGGTAGCGATCATGGCCTTCTCCAAGATAAACAATATGATTATTGGCAATATCTGCCGCAAAGCTGATAGCAATACGGTGTTGCCATTGCCAGGGATGGAGAGGCATCAAATAATAATCTGATGGACATAATCCCAACATATTAAGATGGCGTTCAAATTGGGCTGGCAGGTATTTCCCTAGCTCTTCTTCTATTAATTGTTGGTATGAAAGATCGGATAATGCCGAGAAAATAGCTTTATTCTTATGTACCGCAATCCAGATTAAAGTCACGGGGCTGGCGCTTTCAGGTGCATAACGCTGATAATCATCGGCATCGAAACCAATTCGGCCATTATTGGCAATAAAGACTGGATGGCCTTCACTCATTGTCGTTTCAACGACTTGATAATCGGCATAAGCTAAATCTTGGGCTGTAAGTCGGTTGTACTGATATTTAAAAGCGTGACCGTAGAGCGTACTGGATATCTCGTCGAGATAAATCGGCAGCATTTTTTCCGGGATTTCCAACAGCGGATGCAACTCAATAATCAGTTGAATAGCATCAAGTGGCTGAGATTGATTATCCCTGAATTTGGTTACGGAAGCGGTATCAATATCAATATGATCGAGCTGATAAGTTTCCGCTTGAAAATGGTATTGGTAGCCACCTATTGTCAGAGAATACTGCTGCTGTCCATGGTAGGTAGGATTAATTAATTTTTCGTGATATAGCTCACGTAATATTTTTGTCACCAGATGGCGATTGGCATAGAGCCAGTTCTCTGCGTTGAGGTGCAGAGTGTGATTATCGGAGTTAATATGCAGTGAACTCATGGTGATAACAATCCCTATTCATAATCAAAAATCATATCCAACATAGTCGTTGTACACTGGAAACAAATCGGTACGCTTAATTCTGAAATTTTCGAATATAAGTCTCTTTTTTCCAGGTATTCATTCCGGTTCCCTTAGACAGGTAACTTTTGGGGTATTCAATTTTGATAACATTAATACAAATTATTATCATTAACAACTGTGTAAGTGTAGGGATTTGCTCTAGTTTTGTTTAAATAGCAGGCAAAAATGGGACGTTATGGTGCTGCATTGGGATGAGTAAGGTGAATTGGGAGAGAATTTTTGATCGGCTATAACCTTTGAGTAAACCTGCTTTTGTATTGAGATGATGTTCAATGACATGCTGTAATTATTTCGAGAGTGAGATAGCATAATGCCCAGGCGTTTTGCATAGCGTCTGTGATTTTTTAATATTGAGGAAAAGCGTGTCTACCGCAGAGGTCATTAATACGATATCACTGACAGAGCAGGTATTGCGGGAAACCTTTGGTTATCTGCAATTCCGGCCTGGCCAGCAACAAGTTATCAATACCATTCTTGAAGGGCGTGATTGTTTAGTCATTATGCCGACTGGTGGCGGTAAATCATTGTGTTACCAAATTCCGGCGCTGGTACAGGAAGGGGTCACTTTGGTTGTTTCGCCGTTGATCTCTTTAATGAAAGATCAGGTGGATCAACTGCGGGCAAATGGTGTTGCGGCGGATTGCTTGAATTCAACCCAGGTCCGCGAACAGCAGATTGATGTGATCCGGCGTTGCCGTCAGGGCATGATTAAATTGCTGTATATCGCCCCTGAGCGTTTGATGATGGATAACTTCCTTGAGCAACTTCTGGAATGGCAACCTGCAATGCTGGCTGTGGATGAAGCTCACTGTATTTCACAGTGGGGCCATGATTTCCGACCGGAATATCGGGCGTTGGGGCAGCTCAGGCAACGCTTTCCGGCATTACCTGTCATTGCGTTGACGGCCACCGCGGATGAAACGACTCGCAATGATATTGTCCGACTACTGAATCTTAATGATCCACTTATCCATATCAGCAGTTTTGACCGGCCCAATATTCGTTACACCTTGATAGAAAAATACAAGCCATTAGATCAACTGTGGCTATTTATTCGCGGTCAGAAAGGTAAAAGTGGCATTGTGTACTGCAACAGCCGCAGCAAAGTTGAAGAGATATCAGAGCGTTTACAAAAACGTGGCTTGAGTGTTGCTCCATACCATGCCGGGTTGGATAATAGCCAGCGTGCGCGGGTGCAGGATGCATTTCAGCGTGATGATTTGCAGGTTGTAGTGGCAACCGTGGCATTTGGTATGGGAATTAATAAACCCAATGTTCGGTTTGTGGTTCATTTTAATATTCCACGTAATATCGAATCCTATTATCAGGAGACCGGGCGTGCCGGGCGTGATGGTCTGCCGGCGGAAGCGGTGCTGTTTTATGATCCCGCGGATATGGTATGGCTTCGCCGCTGTCTGGAAGAGAAAGAGGTGGGTACACAGCAGGATATTGAGCGGCATAAGCTCAATGCAATGGGGGCTTTTGCCGAAGCGCAAACTTGCCGCCGTCTGGTGTTATTGAACTATTTTGGTGAAAGCAAACAAACCCCTTGCGGTAACTGTGATATCTGTCTTGATCCACCAAAAAATTATGATGGCTTGGTGGATGCCCAAAAAGCGCTTTCTTGTATTTACCGGGTTGGGCAGCGCTTTGGTATTGGCTATATTGTTGAAGTGCTTAGAGGCGCGAATAATCAGCGTATCCGTGATATGAGACATGATCATTTGCCGGTTTATGGTATTGGTAAAGATCAAAGTCAGGAACATTGGGTGAGTGTATTGCGGCAGCTTATTCATTTAGGCTTTATCAGTCAAAACATTGCCAATTATTCTGCATTACAATTAACAGAAGCGGCACGCCCAATATTGCGTGGCGAAGTTTCGCTAAAACTGGCTGTTCCACGAATACAGAATCTGAAAGGGCGTAGTCAGCAAAGTAAATCGTATAGTGGTAATTATGATCGCAAACTATTTGCCAAGCTACGTAAATTACGGAAATCTATTGCTGACGAAGAAAATATCCCTCCTTTTGTTGTATTTAACGATGTCACGCTGATTGAAATGGCAGAGCAATGCCCGGTGACGGAGGATGAAATGTTATTAATCAACGGGGTAGGGCAACGGAAACTTGAACGTTTTGGTAATGTCTTTATGGCCTTAATATGTGAACATCTAGAGGAGTTTGGATAGTCAGAGGGCAATTTATGACGCCAGAAATATTGAAAGAAAGTTGGCTCAATCGTGAGATGCAGTTCTCTGCTTTTGCCAACGGGCCTTTATTAGATTTTTGGCAAGCCAGGGAAGAGTGTGAATTTATCGGTGTCGATAATGTACTGATACGTTATGTCCGTTTTTGTGCAACGGTAAAAAATGATAGAGCGGTTGTTATCTTTCCTGGCCGTAGTGAAAGTTATGTTAAATACTCGGAAGTAGCATTTGATTTTTATCACCTTGGCTACGACATTTTTATTATTGATCATCGTGGGCAGGGGCGATCCAGCAGGATGCTTGCAGATCCACAAAAAGGGCATGTAGAAAAATTTGATGATTATATTGATGACGTTGAAATATTAATAGAAAGAGAAATTCTTCCTCGTCATTATTCTCACTGTTATGCGTTAGCTCATTCAATGGGGGCGGCAATATTAGGGGGATTTTTATTACGTCACGGCCAGGTATTTGATGCAGCCGCCCTTTGTGCTCCTATGTTTGGTATTAACTTTCCTATGCCACGTTGGTTGGCAACTTTCCTGGTAAATCGGGCTGAAAAGCGGCCAGATATGCGCAACCATTATGCGGTACTAACTGGGAAATGGCGTCCGTTGCCTTATTTGATAAACCTTCTGACACACAGTTATGAACGTTATAGCCGTTACCTCCATTATTACGCGGATAATCCGAAATTACGCATAGGTGGCCCAACATATCACTGGATGAGGGAAAGTATCTGGATTGGCGATATGCTGATAGAAAAAGCCGGAGAAATTGAGACACCGCTGATGGTCTTAGAAGCCAGTGAGGATAAAGTCATTAATAATCAGAAAATACGGGCTTTTTGTGAATTACGTAGGAGAGAAAGGACTTTCATTGAAGAGCCGTTACTGTTAATTATTCAGGGGGCGCATCATGAAATCCTATTTGAAAAAGATAAATTACGTAGCCAGGCACTCAACGCCATTTGTGATTTTTTTGACCAGAATTGACTCAATTAAATGATAGGAACGATAACTATGTATCACATTGTTGCTTCAGATTTAGATGGCACTTTGCTGTCTCCTGATCACAAATTAACTTCTTACACCAAGGAAACTCTTAATTTACTGACCAATAAAGGCATTCATTTTATTTTTGCTACTGGTCGTCATCATGTCGATGTTGCGCAAATCCGGGATGTTCTTGGTATTGATGCCTATATGATTACTTCTAATGGCGCACGGGTACACAATGCTATGGGTGAACTGGTTTTCAGTCACAATGTTGATCCTGAGATTGTGCATGACTTGTGTCTAATGGAGTTTGATAACTCTGATATTCTGACGAATTATTATTGCCATGATCACTGGTATATGAACCGTGAATGCCCTGAGCAGAAAGAGTTTTTTCAGGAATCGGTGTTTCATTATCAACTTTTTGAGCGTGACAACTTTAAAACTGATGACGTATGTAAAGTTTATTTTACCTGCCAAGATCATGATCTATTGGTTGCGTTGGAAGAGAAAATCAAAGCGCGTTGGGGTGATAGCGTTAATGTAAGTTTCTCGTTGCGCAATTGTCTGGAAGTTATGGCGGGTGGTGTTTCGAAAGGTCATGCACTTGAGCAGGTAGCCCAAGCTATGGGTTATAAACTGAGTGATTGTATTGCTTTTGGTGATGGCATGAATGACTTTGAAATGCTGACGGTAGCAGGTAAGGGCTGCATTATGCAGGATGCTCACCAGCGCTTGAAAGATATCCTGCCAGAAATGGAAGTGATTGGCTCAAACGCTGATGATGCGGTTTCCCACTATTTGTGCGAAATGTATCAGGTTTAATTTATTATCCATTGTAATTACAGCGCTATTGGCGCTGTCAGATTATTATGGCTTTAGCCAGTTTAAGTAGCGTCAGCTTCTTAAACATAAAACCCCCCGCTATGCGCTGTCTTTCATACACAAATCCCCTGATAAAAAATCGGGGGATTTTTTTGAATCTTTTTCTATTTTGCTGATCTTAGTAATAACTATTTCATTGAGGTACGGTAAAATGTTCCAAACTCACGCAGAACAATGGGCTTATGAGACTTTTTCTCGCGCAAATTTGGGCGATAGCCGACGAACCCAGCGTCTTATCAAATTCACCGCCTCTTTAGCCAACCATATCGGGCAATCTATTGTGCAATCACTCAAAACACCTGCGGATATTGAAGCCGCTTATCGATTTACGCGTAACCGGGCCATTGACGCAACGGCCATTGCAGAGGCCGGATTTGCAGCAACGGCTGAACAAGCTAAGTCCTATGACTGTTTGCTGGCATTGGAAGATACAACCTCACTGGAGTTCACTCATCAGACGGTTCGGGATGAAATGGGGTATACCTCATCACGAAAAAGTGCCACCGGCCTGCATGCCCATTCCGTTTTGCTTTTTGCCCCCAGAGAAGAACGGGTCATTGGCCTGATTGAACAAACGCGCTGGACGAGAGAGCTGAGTCATTATGGCAAGAAAGCGCAACGGGCTTCCCGGCCGTATAAAGACAAGGAAAGTTATAAGTGGGAACGCGCCTCTCAGGCAACAGAAACTCGTCTTGGCAGTGATATGAATAAGGTCATTTCAGTTTGTGCTCGCGAGGCAGACATTATTGACTATCTGACCTATAAAATCATGCATCAGCAGCGTTTTATTGTGCGTTCAATGCAAAGCCGTTGCATTGAACAAAGCTCAGATAAACTGTATCTGTTCAGTGAATCTTTGCAGCCTGCAGATAAAAGAACCGTTCAGGTTAAACAACGAGGTGGGCGTAAGGCGCGTGAAGCTCTCTGCGACGTCCGTTACGCCCCTGTCACGCTCAAAATGCCGGCCAATAAACGAGGGGAGCCGATACCGCTGTATTATGTGAGTTGTCAGGAAACGAATAACGACAAGGAGCTGAGCTGGCACATTCTGACATCGGAGCCGGTAAAAGGTAAAGAAGATGCCCACCGTATTCTGGACTACTATGAAAAACGCTGGCTCATTGAAGAGTTTCACAAAGCGTGGAAAAGTGGCGGGACACAGGTAGAAGCGCTGCGGATGCAACGTAAAGAAAATCTGGAAAAAATGGTGGTGATCCTGGCGTTTATCGCCGTGCGTGTTCATCAGTTGCGCTATGTGGGTCTCAATAGATCAGAGGCGGAAAAACAGAGTTGTGAAACGCTATTAAGCCCGCTAGCGTGGAAGTTATTGTGGGTAAAGCAAGAAAAGAAAAAGGTCCCTAAGACAGCGCCAAGTGTTTACTGGGCCTATATTAATTTGGGAAAACTAGCGGGTTGGTATGACTCAAAACGAAATGGCCGAGTGGGATGGGAAAGGCTGTGGCAAGGATGGTTCATGTTACAAACCATCCTTGAAGGTTATTTACTGTCCAAGTCTCTTGATCTATGAAATATGATCAAGAGACAGGCCATAAAGAGGGTGTCGCAAAAGGTCATGTTATCCATTAAAATCTGCGCTCTTCCTTTAGGCGCAGATCTTTTATGACCTTATTCATTCGAAAACGGGAACCGTCTGCTTACACCAAACGTCAGTTTGTCAAAGCTCAGCACTTACCTGTATTGGATGGCTCCCTTTCCCTTTCTGATTATCTCAGGCAAATGGGGGAGCGTTGCGCATTTATTGTTGCTGACATTCTTGATGAGCAAGATTGGGGCCCCTTTGAACGCCATTATGCTTCGACAGGGAGAGCCCCTTATTCTCCACGCTCCATGATGGGGATCCTGCTTTATGGGATCATGAAAGGACACTGCTCGCTCAGAGAACTTGAACGACTTGCGCGTTTAGATTTAGGCTGTATTTTTGTCAGCCAGGGAATTACGCCCGATCATGCCAGTCTTGGGCGTTTTATTTATCAGCACCAATCCGTCCTGACGGGACCGTTTTTTAAGGCACTGACCTTATCCATTTTGCACCGCAGTCGTTCGGACGGCTCGTGCCTGGCCGGTGACGGGACAGTGATAGAGGCGGCCTGTTCTCATTACCACCTTTTAACTCAGGAAGCGATTTCACGTGAAAAAAATACTCTCACGGCTACCCCTGCCACAGCGCAGACAGAAAAACGCATAAAGCAATTGGAACAGGGAGCCAACGTATTACGGCGCCGACAAGAAAATCGCGAAAAAAAAGGGAAGGATGCCAGCCAACTGCGTATCAATCCAACAGAACCCGAAGCCGTCGTCCAGAAACTCAAGCGGGGAAGAGGATTTTCAACTTCCTATAAACCGTCTGTTTTAGTCAACAACAGACGTATTATCGTCGCTCAAACGGTCGCCCCCTCCAGTGAAACCCAAGTGATGGCCGCGTTATTGGCGCAGAATCTCACTATCTCGGGAGGTCACCCGGAAAAGCTGTTATTGGATGCCGGTTATTTCCATGACGATGTGATTGCTGAGGCGAAGAAACATCAGATCTTGCTGTTTTGTACAGAAAATTCAGACCGACAGCGTACCCGAAAAATCTATCCTAAATCCTTATTTACTTATGATGCTGAGCAAGATTGCTATATTTGTCCTGCTCATCACCAATTGTCCCTGCAAAGTACAGTGAAAGCCACTGAAAAAACGCGGACCTATCGGGTTTATCGCGCTGACAATTGTGCCGGATGCCCGAAGAAAGCGGGCTGCACAAAGGCTAAAGGAGGAAGAAAAATAAAACGTTATCCGGAAGATGAAGGGCGGGAGACACTTCGTTTGCATATGGCCCGACCGGAGTCAAAACAGATATTGAGTCAACGGAAGAGCCTGGTAGAACCGGTATTTTCGGCATTACGGGGAATTCAGAGACTGGAACGCTTTCGGCGTAAGGGATTGTCAGCGGTAAAGCTGGAGTTTTCCCTGCATGCAATGGCCTATAACTTATCAAGAGCGGTGGCTCTGATATTAGGGATTATTTTTAGCCTGTTATCCATACAAATAACAGGCTGCCCAAAGTCAGTGATTGAATTTAACTTGATGCTTGAAAAAGTGACCTCAACCCTTTTGCGACACCCCCTATGCGGGTGGAAATCAAGGGTTATACCAAGAAAAACACCTTTCCGTTACGATATAGATGTTCAAGCTAATATACGTAACTCAAATAAGGAAAGGTGTTTATGGGAATTAAAGCACAAAGCTCAGCACATACAAAGTGGCTGTGCAAATACCACATCGTCTTTTCGCCGAAATACAGACGAAAAGTCATTTTTACCCGTATCCGTTCGAGGATAGGTGAGATTTTACGAGACCTTTGTCAGTATAAAGGAGTAGAAATCATCGAAGGGCATCTCATGCCAGATCACGTCCATATACTGGTGAGTATCCCACCTAAAATAAGTGTTTCAAGTTTTATGGGATATCTAAAAGGTAAAAGCGCATTGATGATATTTGATAAGCACGCCAATTTAAAATACAAGTTTGGCAATAGGAAGTTTTGGTCAGAAGGATACTACGTGAGTACGGTAGGGCTAAATGAAGTCACAATCCGAAAATACATCAGAGAGCAAGAAAAGTCAGATTTAATGCAGGATAAGTTAAGTACACGAGAGCATGAAGACCCCTTCAAGGGGTAAGCCAAAGAAGCAAAGACACTTAGCTTGAACGAAGAGAAAGGGCGTCATTTAGGCGCAGTCGGTAATATGCCCTTATAGGGCTAGAGCAAACCACCCGCTATGCGGGTGGCTCAGATTATTGACAAAGTGCTGGTTTTTTATCCGGCATTTTGTTTTAATTAAGTTCCGTTCACTCAACGGAGCTTGCCACCATGTTAAGATCCCCCCCTCTCCAGACTTTCCCGCCAGAAACGCTCTC